>JBAUMA010000184.1:0-6153 GCA_049578485.1 Specibacter sp. | reverse complement strand
ACCTCGGCCTGCATCTCGAGCCTGAAGTTTGGGTAGGTCTTCGCCTCGTCGGCGAGGAAATCGAGGAAATCCCATTGCGGCATGAAAGCAATGAAGTGGCAGCGCGTCGGCAGATGCGAGAAATCGGCGAGCACCACGCGGTCCTCGCCGATCAACCCTACGAGCTCGCGCAGCTCCTGATGCGGCCGCATGAGGAACTCATCCAGCAGGCCAAGCTCGGACATGACCTCGAGCGTGGAGGGATGGATGGTGTCACCGCGAAAGTCACGGAAGAAATCTGCGTGCTTTTCCAGCACGGTGACGTCAACGCCCGCCCGTGCCAGCAGCAGGCCCAACATCATGCCGGCGGGACCGCCGCCAACAATGCAGCATGTGGTCCGACGCACCGGTTCGCTCATCGGGCACCTTCCTTGGCTGGCGGGAAACTGGCGTCTTACGTTTCGATGCTACGCCCTTGCGAGACCGCCTAAACAGGGCGTCGTGCGGGCAGTGTCACGGCCCAAAAATTAGGGGAACCTTGCCGCCATTCGATACCATCATTGGAGGCTATTGGAACAGTCTTCCGCAGCTAGATTCTTCTTTGATTCCCCAGGGGGTGGCACGCGCTCATGATGGACAGCATCGGCTCCCTGCCCTTTGCCTGGGCATTTTGCATCTTGTTCGTCATTGTGATGCTGCGCTCCAACGCCACCTACTGGGCCGGGCGGGGAGTGGCCGCCGGCGGGCGCAAGACCCGGATGCAAAAGTACCTTGATTCCCCGGCCGTACTTCGAGCCGAAAAGATCATTGCCCGCTGGGGTGCGCCGGCCGTCAGCGTCAGCTTCCTGACGATCGGCGTGCAGACGGCCATCAACATGGCCGCCGGCCTGGGCCGGATGCCGTTGCGCCGCTACATCCCGGCCACCGTGGTTGGCGCGATTGCCTGGGCTACGATCTATGCCACCATCGGCCTGGCCGCTTTTGACGCGGCCGTTGCGGCTGCCGCCGGTTCCCCCTTGGCGCTCCTGGGCCTGATCCTCTTCCTTGCCGTGCTGCTCCTTGGCATTCACCTGTTCCGGGTTTCACGCCGCCGCAAGCTGGACGCAGCCGCCTTGGCCCACTGCCCCGTCATGGGCATTGAGCTGGGTGCGGCGACGTTGCCCTCCACGCGGCAAGCCAACTCCTAGGTCCTCGGGAAACGCATCTTCGCGCCGGGGCCGGTAGAGTCGTGGGCATGCAGGAAACCACTTTGTCGACGGCCATTGACGCCACGTCGTACTACCGCCACCTGGGCGGCAACCAGTTCGAATCAACCATTCACACCCAGGGCGCCTGGAACCCCCACGAGCAGCACATGGCCCCCGTGACGGGTTTGCTGGTGCACGTGCTGGAGCAGTTCCAGCCCCGTGAGGGCGTGCGCCTGGCCAGGTTCAACTTTGACATTCTCGGCTTGATTCCGGCCGGCCCCTTCACGGTCGAGGCGACCATGCTGCGCCCCGGCAAGACCATCGAGCTGCTGCAGGCCGAGCTCATCGCCCACGGCCGTCCCGCCGTCCGTGTTACGGCGTGGCGGTTGCAGACCGGCGACACCACTGCAGTTCAGGCCCTTGAGGATGACTCCCTGGGGACCCCCGAGGACGCCGAACCCTGGGAGGGCATGTCGATCTGGCCGGGCGGTTTCATCCGGTCGCTGGAAGGGCGGGTGGCCCCCGGCCACAGGCCCGGTCGCGGGCTCGTGTGGCTGCGCAGTCCCTATTCCATGCTCGACGGCGCACCCGCCTCGGCCATGGCCCGGCTCCTTGGCCTGGCTGACAGCGCCAACGGAATTTCCGCCCGGGTGGAACCGGGCCCGGGCGGCTATATGTTCCCCAATGTCGATCTGTCGTTGCACCTTTACCGGGAGCCGGTGGGGGAATGGCTGGGACTTGCAACCCGGGTGACGTTTGCCGGCGACGGCATCGGCCTGACATCGGCGGTGCTCCACGACGAGAGCGGCCCGTTTGGCAGGTCCGAGCAATTGCTGACCGTCCGGCCCATCCCGGCAGCCAAGTGAGCACGGCCAACCGCCCCCTGCTGGCTCCTGCCCTGGTGGTGCACAGGCAGACCCAGTCGTTGGGCGCAGAGGCGGACCTGAACCGCGGACTGGACCTGCTGGCCGAGGTGAAGAACGGCCGGCGGGCTGCCCTGCTGCGCCTGTACCGCCCCGAACCCACGGTGGCCTTTGGCCAGCGGGACACCAAGCTGCCCGGTTTCGCGGCCGCCGCCGAGGCGTCAACGGCTCGTGGCTTCGTGCCCGCCGTACGGCGCGCCGGCGGCCGGGCAGCCGCCTACCACCAGGGCACGCTGGTGGTGGACCACATCCAGCCCGAACAGGATGCCATTGCCGACGCCAAGCCGAGGTTTGGCTTCTTTGGCGACTTGTTCACCGAGGCGTTGCGGTCCCTGGGCGTGGATGCGGGCGTCGGGGAAATCCCGGGGGAGTACTGCCCGGGAGAGTTCAGTGTGTTTGGCCGGGGCGGGGCGGGCGCCGTCAAGTTGGTGGGTACCGCCCAGCGCGTGGTGTCCGGGGCGTGGCTCTTCAGCTCGGTGATCGTGGTGGAAAACTCCGCGCCGATCCGCCAGGTCCTGGTGGACACGTACAGTGCCCTGGGCTTGGACTGGGATCCGCGCACGGCCGGTGCCGCCGAGGACCTGGTCCCCGGCGTCACCGTCGATGCCGTTGAGGAGGCCGTGATCGCGGCCTATGGCCGGCACACGGAGTTGCTCAGGGAGCAGTGATTCCCGGCGCCTCTGCGCCAATCGTCGTGGAGTCCCCGTGGCCGGTGTTCACCACGGTTTCCGGCGGCAACGTCAACAGCCGCTCCGTGATGGAGGCGATGATGGTGGGGAAGTCGCTGAACGACTGGCCAGTGGCTCCCGGGCCGCCGTTGAACAAGGTGTCGCCGGTGAACACCGCGCCCAGGGACTCGGCGTAAAAGCACGTTGACCCTGGGGAGTGGCCCGGCGTGTGGAGGGCTGCCAACGCCGTTCCGGCCACCTCGAAGGTGTCGTCATCGCCGATGGGACCGTCAGGGCTGGTGCCGGGGAAGACTGTTTCCCACAGCATCTGGTCGGCCGGGTTCATGAGCACCGGGGCATCGACCAGCGCCGCAAATTCCCGGGCAAAGCGAATGTGGTCGTCGTGCCCGTGGGTCAGCAGCACCGCCTTTACATTGCGGTTCCCCACGGCACCGGCAATCGCGGCGGGGTCATGGGCGGGGTCGATGACGAACACCTCGGTGTCGTCGCCCACCAGCCACACGTTGTTGTCCACGTCCCAGGTGCCGCCGTCGAGCGAAAAAGTGCCCGAGGTGACCAGCCGTTCGATCCGCGCCGGCACTAGAGAACCACCACGGAACGCAGGACGGTGCCGTCGGCCATCTTGGCGAATGCCGCCTCGATGTCGTTGATCGTGATGCGTTCGCTGACAAACGCGTCCAGGTCCAGCTTGCCCTGCTTGTACAGGTCGATCAGCAGCGGGAAATCGCGCGAGGGCAGGGCGTCGCCGTACCAGGAGGACTTCAGCGAGCCGCCCCGGCCAAACACGTCCAGCAGCGGCAATTCGAGCACCATCTCCGGTGTCGGCACACCCACCAGCACCACGGTGCCGGCGAGGTCGCGGGCGTAGAACGCCTGCTTGTAGGTCTCCGGGCGGCCGACGGCGTCGATCACCACATCGGCTCCGAACCCGCCGGTGAGTTTCTGGATGGCGGCCACGGCATCCTCCTGCGAGGAGTCCACGGTGTGCGTGGCGCCCAGGTTCTTGGCGGCGGCAAACTTTTGCGGGTTGCGGTCGACGGCGATGACCGTGGTGGCCCCGGCCAGGGCGGCGCCGGCAATGGCTGCGGCCCCCACGCCGCCGCAGCCAATGACGGCCACGGAATCCCCGCGCTTGACGGCCCCGGTGTTGATGGCCGCTCCAATGCCCGCCATGACCCCGCAGCCGAGCAGCCCTGCGGCGGCGGGATCGACGTCGGGATCCACCTTGGTGCACTGGCCGGCGGCAACCAGGGTCTTTTCAATGAACGCGCCGATGCCCAGGGCCGGGGAGAGCACAGTACCGTCCTCCAACGTCATCTTTTGAGTGGCATTGGCGGTGTTGAAGCAGTACTGGGGCTGGCCCTTGGCACACGCCCGGCAGCTGCCGCACACGGCGCGCCAGTTCAGGATCACGCGGTCACCCGGGGCCACGCTGGTCACGTCCGGTCCCACGGCGCTGACCACACCCGTGGCCTCATGGCCCAACAGGAAGGGGAAGTCGTCGCTGATGCCGCCCTGCTTGTAGTGCAGGTCGGTGTGGCAGACGCCGCTGGTGAGGATGTCCACCAGCGCCTCTCCGGGGCCGGGGTCCGGCACCAGGATGGTTTGAAGTGTGACGGGGGCGTCCTTGGTGAGCACCACGGCGCCCTTGACTTTGTGAATCACTTCTTGCTCCTTGTTGGATAAACGTGCCGGGCATGACTGTGCGACGGAGCGCAAGGGCGGTTAGACGCCCAGTTTCTCCATGACGTCCTTCAGGGACGGGTTGGTGGCTGCGGTGCCGTCCGGGTAGATCACGGTAGGAACCGTCTGGTTGCCGTTGTTGAGCTTCTCGACGAGTTCGGCGGTCCCCGGGGTGTCCTCAATGTTGATTTCGGTGTAGCCGATGCCCTTGGCGTCCAGCTGCGTCTTCAAACGCTTGCAGTAGCCGCACCAGACGGTGGAGAACATGGTGATGGTGCCGGTTTCAGGGGTGTATTCCACGGGTGACTCCTTGGGGGAAGGGTGTTTGCAACTCTTGGCACAACGCTACCTGCTTGGCCGGGTATTCCCACTTTTGCGGCCCCGCGCATGGCACCATGGAAGCATGTGCGGACGATATGTGATGGCCCGGGCCGTGGGCGACCTGGTGGCCGAACTGGAAGCGGAGGCGGACGCCGCCCTTGAACTGAGGGCCTCCTACAATGTGGCACCGACCACGGATGTGCCCATAGTCCTGGAACGGATCATTGACGGCACCCTCCACCGACAAATCCACGTGGCCAAATGGGGGCTGGTGCCCGGCTGGGCCAAGGACGCCTCCGTTGGGGTGCGGGCCTTCAACGCCAGGACCGAGACCGTCCTGGAGAAGCCGACGTTCCGCGCTGCCATCAAGTCCAAGCGCTGCGCCGTCCCCGTGGAGGGCTACTACGAGTGGAAGAAGCTGCCTGACGGCAAATCCAAACAGCCCTATTTTGTCCACACGGCCGACGGCTCCCTCACCACTTTCGCCGGGCTGTACTCGTGGTGGAAGGACCCAAGCAAGGACGACGGCGCCGCTGACCAATGGCTGCTCTCCTGCACCATCTTGACCATGCCCGCCCCGCCCGACGGCGAACTGGCCGCCCTCCACGACCGCCTGCCGGTGCCGTTGGACCACCAGGCGCTGGCCGACTGGCTCGACCCCGAAGCCGCGGATCCGCCGGCACTTTTGGAGATGGTCCTGGGACAGGCCTACCCGGTTGCGGATAGTTGGCTGCTGGATCCGGTGGGGCCGGAGGTGGGCAACGTGCGCAACGACAGCCCGGAACTGATCGTCCCGATTCACTAGACTTCGCCCGGGAGCTGAACTGGTAATCCGAGGCGGCTGTGGACACCATTCCGCGCGCCGGGGGCCGTTGTGGTGATTCGCTGCCGGCCGACCGGGGGCGGATCACCGCGACGGCCCCGCACTCCTGGAGAGTCACGGCATATCCAGGTGGTGGTGACTACACGAGGGTGAAAAAGCTGACGGCCACGACGGCGGCCGCCAGGGCCTCGTGGACGCCCAAAACGCGGCGGATCTTCCCGCCGGGGCCCTCCGGCATGGCAAATGTCCCCAACAGCCAGGCGGCCGTGGCAAAGAGCAACGCCACCGCTGCAAACATGTGCAACATGATGCTACCCAACTGCGCGCCGGGTCCCAAGGCGTGCGCGCTGGCCAGTGCCGAGGTGATCCACCAGGCACATGCCGTGAACAGCAGCCTGTAGAAGGCGGCGCCACGGCCGGTGCCCGTGGCCGCCACCGTGCCGGGCCGGCGCGGAGCAGCCAGCCGCCACAGGAACCACAACCCGGCGCAGCCGAGCGCCCAGAATGCGGCGGGCCCGGCAGGGATGTCCCACAGGGCGGCCGCCGGG
>JBAUMA010000183.1:0-4172 GCA_049578485.1 Specibacter sp. | reverse complement strand
GGCCTTTTCGGCCTCCCACCGCGCGTTGAGCCCGGCCAGTTCCTCCTTTTTGTCCGCCATGTCCGCGCGCAGGGCTTCCAGGCGCTCCACCGAGGCGGCGTCCGTTTCCCCGCTCAGGGCCAGTTCTTCCATGGTCAAACGGTCGACGGCGCGGCGCAGCTGGTCGATCTCCTCCGGGGCGGAGTCAATCTCCATGCGCAGGCGTGAGGCAGCCTCATCCATGAGGTCGATCGCCTTGTCCGGCAGTTGGCGGCCGCTGATGTAGCGGTTCGACAGGGTCGCGGCGGCAACCAGCGCGGAGTCCGCGATGGCCACCTTGTGGTGGGCCTCGTAGCGCTCCTTGAGCCCGCGCAGGATGCCAATGGTGTCATCCACGCTGGGCTCGCCCACAAACACTTGCTGGAAACGGCGTTCCAGGGCGGGGTCCTTTTCAACGTTTTCCCGGTACTCATCCAGCGTGGTGGCACCGATCAGGCGGAGTTCCCCACGGGCCAGCATGGGCTTGAGCATGTTGCCGGCGTCCATGGAACCTTCGGACGCACCGGCACCGACCACCGTGTGGATCTCGTCGATGAACGTGACGATCTGCCCGTCGGAGGCCTTGATCTCCTCCAGCACTGCCTTGAGGCGTTCCTCAAATTCGCCGCGGTACTTGGCGCCGGCCACCATGGCGGCCAGGTCAAGGCTGATGAGGGTTTTCCCGCGCAGGGACTCGGGCACATCACCTGCCACCATGCGCTGGGCCAGGCCCTCGACGACGGCCGTCTTGCCCACGCCGGGCTCGCCAATCAGCACGGGGTTGTTCTTCGTGCGGCGGCTGAGCACCTGGATGACGCGGCGAATTTCCGAGTCGCGGCCAATGACGGGGTCGAGCTTGCCCGTGCGGGCAATGGCGGTCATGTCCACGCCGAACTTCTCGAGGGCCTCAAAGGTGTTTTCGGGGTCGGCCGTGGTGACCTTGCTGTCCCCGCGCACGGTCGGCAGGGCCGCATCGAGGGCGGCCTTGGTGGCACCGGCCCCGCGCAAGGCACTTCCCGTGGCACCGGCGTCGGCCGCCAACCCCAGGAGGAGGTGTTCGGTGGAGACGTAGCTGTCCCCCATGGTGTCGGCCGCCTGCTGGGCGGCCTGGACGGCCATCAGCGTGTTCCTGCCAAGCTGGGCCTGGGCAACCGAGGTTCCGGAGGAGGCCGGCAAGTTGCGGATGGCGGTGCTGGCGGCAACGCTGACCACATCCGGGTCAACGCCGGCGGCCTTCAGCAGCGCAACCGCGACGCCTTGGCGCTGGTCCATGAGGGCCTTGAGCAAATGTGCGGGCTCCACCGTGGGATTGCCGGCCGTGGAGGCGTTCATGGCCGCGGCGGAAAGAGCCTCCTGGCTCTTAGTGGTGAATTTGGTGTCCAAGATAGGTCCTTTCGTAGCTGTCAAAAAATGGGGGTCAACTCAGTCCTGTCAAAGTTGAGTCTATTACGCTCAACTTACATATGGGGGAAGTTATTCCAGAAATTTTGGATTGTTGAAAATTTGCTTGACATTGACGCTGCGTCAACTACTAACGTGGCATTCATGGACGCAAAAGAGCCCGGGATGGATTGGCCCATCCAACAGATTGCCGCACTGACGGGGACCACGAGCCGCACTTTGCGACACTACGACGACGTCGGCCTGTTGGCACCCAGCCACATCGCCGCCAACGGCTACCGGCACTACGACCAGGCCGCCCTGGTCCGGCTGCAGCGGATCTTGATGCTGCGCGAGCTGGGGCTTGGATTACCGGCCATCGCCGCGGTGCTCAACCATGAGGTCCGGCCCGCGGAGGCGCTTGGGACCCACGTGGCCTGGCTCCGGGCGGAACAGGAGCGGCTGGGCCGGCAGATTGCGTCCGTGGAAAGAACCATTGCAACAGTTTTAGAAGGAGGAGAAATCATGGCCGAGAACATGTTTGACGGCTTCGACCACACCCAATACAAGGAGGAAGTGGAGCAGCGCTGGGGCAAGGAGGCGTACGCCAGCGGAGATTCGTGGTGGCGGGGCATGGATGCCACCCAAAAGCAGGCGTGGAAAGACCGGGTTGAAGCGCTGAACCGAGACTGGATTACGGCCTTCACCGCCGGAGTGGCACCGGCTTCGGATACGGCACAGGAACTGGCCCGGCGCCATGTTGCGTGGCTGACGTCCATCCCCGGCACGCCCGCGGCCCCTCCCGGCGGCAACGTGAAGGGCTATGTCCTGGGGCTGGGCCAAATGTACGTTGACGATCCGCGGTTTGGCGCCAACTACGGCGGCACGGAGGGCGCCAGCTTTGTCCGGGACGCGCTGGCCGTCTACGCGGAGCGGTACTTGTAGTCCCGCGCAACCGGGGCGGGCCTACACTAAAGCCCATGATCTTGATCGATCCACCCTATTGGCCGGCGCACGGCACTGTCTTTTCGCACCTGGTCTCGGACTCCTCCATCGCCGAACTCCACGCATTCGCTGCCGCCGCCGGGGTGAATGAGCGGGCCTTTGACCTGGACCACTACGACGTCCCGGAACGGATCTATGCGGATCTGGTGGCGGCCGGTGCGGTGCCGGTCTCCGGAAAGGAACTGGTCCGCGTGTTGCTTGCCTCCGGACTGCGCGTCAAGGCCAGGCACCGGCCGAAATCAACCGGCTCGGCGTTGCAGTTCCGCTGGGATTCACTCATGCCGGACCAGGCGGAGCTGGGCGTTGAACTGCTGGGGCGTTGGAATGAGCCCCACCGGCACTACCATTCGACCACGCACCTGCTGGCCATCCTGGAGGCGCTGGACCTGCTCACGGACGGAGCCCCGCCCCGCTCAGCAATGTTGGCCGCTTGGTTTCACGACGCCGTATACAACGGAGTGGCCGGGACCGACGAGGAGGAATCGGCCGTTTTGGCACAAATGAGCTTAAATGGCTTGATCGATCCGGCGGAGCTTGCGGAGGTGGCCCGCCTGGTCCGCCTGACGGCCAGCCACTCCCCCGCCGCGGGCGACGACGACGGCGCACTCTTGTGCGATGCCGATCTCTCGGTTCTGGGTAGCTCGCCGGAACACTACGCCCGCTATGCAGCCAATGTTCGCAAGGATTATGCACACGTTCCCGATGCCGATTTCGCGGCCGGACGCGGATCGGTACTGCGTCAACTGATGGCGCTTGAACCACTCTTTCACACGGCGCGGGGGCGTCAACTATGGGACGCACAGGCGCGGTTCAATCTGTCGGAAGAATTGACACAGTGGGGCTAAAAAGCGTCGAGTCTACCCTTGAACCATGACAGACTACGGCTCACTTCCCATTGCCGAATTTGCGTTCCCAGGTCCACTGCGGGACCAGCTGGTGGCCGCGATCCTGGATGGGTCCAAGACCTGCACACCGGCACCCGAATCGAATATGACCTTGAGCAAGAACCCCTTCCAGAGGTGGGCGAACGGCAGCTGGTCGTCGATTCCAACGGGGAAGCGGTGGCCGTCATCGAGATTACCGAGGTGCGTCAGGTGCGCCTGGCCGACGTTGACCTGAACCATGCGAGGGATGAGGGCGAGGGATACACCAGCGTGGCACAATGGCGCGCCGGGCATGAGGAGTTTTGGCACTCGGCTGACATGCGGGAGGCCATGGGCGACCCGAATTTCGACGTGGACGACGACACCATGCTAGTGCTGGAGCGGTTCGCGCTGGTGGCCCGGACGTGGCACCCGCGACGGCGTGCCGCTAGTCTGACCCCATGGGCACCACGGGAATTGTTCGTTTCTGGCTCGACGCCGACGGTTGGGGCGTGATCGACTCGGACCAGACGCCGGGCGGTTGCTGGGCCCACTTCAGCGTTATTGCCGTGGCCGGGTACCGTGCACTCACGCCGGGCCAACAGGTCCAGCTCGAATGGGAAGCGGCGGACCAGGACGGTTATGCGTTTCGAGCCACCCGTACCTGGCCGTCGGGCCAGGAACCGATCCAGGACTCCGCTGCCCACGCCCCTGACGGCATCTACAATTCGACGCTGACCATCACTTTTGATGACGAGTAGGGCTCCTCGCGGGGCCGAAGCGGTCATTGGGTGCCGATCCGGACGGGATTCGATGCTCCGGGGGCCGTTGTGGTGATTCGCCGGCGGCCGACCAGGGGCGAATAACCACAACAGCCCCCTAACTGCTTGGCAGCAACGCTGGGGA
>JBAUMA010000182.1:0-8176 GCA_049578485.1 Specibacter sp. | reverse complement strand
GTGCTCGATTTCCCCGTCCAGGCCGACGATGGCGGCCTTGCCATAGGCCTCCGCCGTGGATCCGAGCGCTTCGAGGACGGCGGGGGCCAGCAGCGCGCCAAGGTCGGAGGCGGTGGCGTCGATGCCGGGGCCGAGGTCTTCGACGAAGCCCTGGCCCGCCCACGGGTTCTCGATCACGGCCGCCACGATGGCCACCCGGGCCGCCGGGCTGACGGCACGGCCGCCCTCCATGGCGATCTCCTCAACAATGGTGACTACTTTGCGAATCTTCATGCGAGTACACTCTCCAAATCTTGGGCTCTAACTGCGGGGTCTGTCTTGCGGTCGCCGATGCGGGCGTGCGGGCGGGGTCCCGTGGAGGCAGCGGCGATGACGACTATCTCGCCGGCGCGCGGACCGTCGGACACCCTGGCCGCGATGGTTTGGTAGTGGCTGCGCGTGGCCGCCGCCGTCTTGTGCCACATCGGAACTATGAGCGACTCCCCCGCATCCGCACGGGCATCAGCGAAGCAGATGATGGACTCGCCCTGCAGGAAGTCGCGCATCAGGTTGCCGAAAAACGGCGTGTGGATGAGGGCCCCGCCGTGCTCAATTTCCCCGGCAGTGCCCACGATGGCCGCCTTGCCGAAGGCCTCGATGGCCACGGCTCCGCCAAGGGATTCGATCAGCCGGTCCGTGAGCAGTTTGGCCAGGTGGGGCGCGATCGCCTCGGCCTCGGCAGAGAGGTCCGCCGTCGGGCCGGTGCCAATCCACGGATTGCCGATGACGGCGGCCACGGTGGCGCGCAGGGCGGGCCGCTCCGGACGGGTGCCGTTTTCGTTCACCACCTCCTCCCGGTACAGGACCACCTTGCGCAACAGGGTGCCGAGCGCAGCGGAAGCCGCCAAGCCGGTGGCCGGCGTCGTCGTGGGGCTAGTTGGCGGCGTCAAAACGGGGCTTCACTTGCTCGGAGAACAGCTCCAGGCTGCGCATGGCCTTCTTGTGGTCCAGGCCCGGGTGGGTCGTCCAGAGCATCATGTGCTCCAGGCCCACTTCGCGCTGGAGTTCCTCGATCTTGCCGGCCACGAAGTCCGGCGTGCCAACCAGCATGTTGCGGTCCATCAGGAAGTCAAAGTCAAGCTTGTGGGTGTCGGTGAGTTCTTCGCCCTCTTCCATCATGTTGCCCAGGCCGCGCCAGTGGGTGATCCACTTGTAGGAGTTCATGACGGCCTCCTCGAACTCTTCGCGGGCCTGCTCCATGGTGTCCGCTACGTAAACGTCGCGGACCAGGGCGATGCCCTCGCCCAGCGGTACCTGGCGGCCCTGGGCCTCGGAGGCGGAGTGGCTGTACATCTCAAAGCGGGGCTTCAGGGCGGAGACGGGTGGCAACCAGAAGATGCCCTGAATCCCGTCACGCCCCGCGTTTTGGATCGACCTCGGGGTGTCGATGACCTGCCAGAGCGGCATCTCCTTCTGGAACGGCTTGGGCACCACGGACATTTTGGTGATGACGCCGTCTTCGGTGAAGTCGGCAGTGGCCGGCGACATGGGGTGGTTCCACTTCACGCCAGGCTGGGGGAACTCGTAGAACCGGCCCTTGTGGCTGAAGAATTCCTCGGTCCAGGCCTTGCGCATGACCTCAAGGGTCTCCTCGAACAGGGCCCGGTTTTGTTCCTGGTCCCGGGGGTCGGCCAGCTTGTTCAGGTTCAAGGCTTCGCGGCCATAGAGCCCGCGGCCCACGCCCACCTCGACGCGACCGTCGGAGAGCTGGTCCAGCAGGGCCAGGTCCTCGGCCAGGCGCAACGGATGCCAGAAGGTGGCAATGGCTGCGGCCTGCCCGATTCGGATGGTGGAAGTGCGGGCGGCGATGTCGGTGCCCATCAGGACCGGGTTGGGCGTGAGTTCCTGGCCCTCATGGCCGAAGTGGTGTTCGGTGTACCAGGTGGACCAGAATCCGTAGGCTTCGGCTGCCTGGGCGTATTCACGGGCATCTTTCATGTGTTGGTTGTAGTTTTTGAGATCACCGGGCGCCCCAAGGGCGTGGAAGATGGAGAAGCGCATCGTTGAAGCCTTTCAATCTGATCCGTACTGCACACCGAAGATGTGCAGTTGGCCTGCCGGCAGTGACGTCACTGTCACCGCTTGTTGCATGGTACAGACTATAACTGCAAGATTTTCACAACGTCAACGTCTGGCCACAAATGCCCCCTTGTCAAGTAATCTTGACGTTGACATGTGACGTGGCTTACGCTGAGTACCATGCAACAGCAGTGAATAGCACTCAATGAGGAGGACATTCCACCCATGGCACAAGAATCAGAGCTGAAAACCCGCGTACGCCAGGTGTGGCACGCCGTCTGGGATGACGGTGACGTTGATGCCCTGGACGTTCTGCTGGCCGACGACTTTGAACGGACCACCCACGGATCTCTTAGGCCCCTGAACTCAGAGGAATTCAAGGACGCCATCCGCGCCACCCGCGAAGCCTTTCCGGATTTGACCACCACGGTCGAGGACTTGATCGAGCAGGACGGGCATCTGGCGATTTATTGGAGCAGCACCGGCACACACCGCAGCGAACTCTTCGGGGTGCCGGCCACCAACCGCCGAGTGAGCACCTACGGCTCCAACTTCTGCACATTTGTTGACGGCCGTCTCAGCCGCGAGCGAGTCACCTGGGATCCCCGCCAACTACTCACCGCTTTGGGCATTACCTCACTGGGAGAAGACTAATGATCGACACCATCCAGCCGCCGCAGCAGCTCAATGAGCCCGACCCCGCGCTGATGAGGGGCTTCAACCGCCAATTCGTCACGGGAGTCACCGTGGTCGCCACCAGGGAGGGGGACAAGGCGCGCGGGCTGGCCGTGAACTCGTACGCCACTGTCTCCTTGGATCCGCCACTCATCATGGTCTGCATTCAACGCACCTCCTCCACCTACCCCGCACTACACGCCGCCACCCACTTGGGCGTGAACATCCTGGCCAATGACCAGCTCGACGTCGTGAACATGTTCTCCTCCAAGGCGGAGGACAAGTTCGCCACCATTGCCTGGCACGAGGGCCCGCACGGATCACCCTTGATTGACGGTTCGGCCGCCATGCTCGAGGCGGAAATCCGTGAACGGTTCCAGGCCAAGACCCACACGGTGTTCATTTGCCGGGTCCGCCATGCCGATGTCAACGACAAATCCCCCATGGTCTACAAGGCTGCCCGGTTGTACGACGGCGACAGCCTCCAGGAGCTGGCGCCGGAATAGGCGCGTTCCCGCTGTCAGGGGCGTGGCCGGCGTCGTGGTGGGGCGTGGCCTTAAGCAGCCGCTAGTCCGTGCAGCCCTGGGGGCACTGCAAGGTGGCCGGGTCCGCCGAGCAGTCGGCGCAGTACAGGTTCAGGTTGCGGCAGCTCGGGTTGGAGCAGTTTTCAAACTTGCTGGTGGGGTTCTCGCAACGGATGCAGCGGCCGATCGTCTTGGCCTCGTCGCTGAATTCCATGTGCATGCGCTTGTCGAACACGTAGAGGGAGCCTTCCCACAGGCCCTTGTCTTTAAACGTTTCCCCGTAACGGACTATGCCGCCGTCCATCTGGTAGACCTCCTTGAACCCGCGGTTCACCATGAGGGAGCTGAGGACCTCGCAGCGGATGCCGCCGGTGCAATAGGTGACAACGGGTTTGTCCTTGAGATCGTCGTACTTGCCGGAGTCCAGTTCGGCGATGAAGTCGTGGGTAGTGGCGACGTCCGGGACGATCGCGTCCTTGAACTTGCCGATCTGGGCTTCGAAGGCGTTGCGGCCGTCAAAGAAGACGACTTCCTCGCCTGCGGTCTTCTTCGCGGCGACAAGCTCGTGGAGTTCCTCGGGCTTGAGGTGCGTACCGCCGCCAACCACGCCGTTCTCGTCCACTTTCAGTTCGCCGGGGGCGCCGAAGCTGACGATTTCGTCCCGGGCCTTGACGCTCAGCCGGGGAAAGTCGTCACCGGTGCCGTCGGACCATTTGATGTCAATGTCCTTGAAACCGGCATACTCACGGGTGGTTTTCAGGTACTGCTTGAGGTCGTTGATGTCCCCGCCAACGGTGGCATTGATGCCGTCCTTGGAGATGAGGATGCGTCCCTTGAGTCCGAGTTTTTCACACAGGGCCCGTTGCCAGAGCCGGACAGCCTCCGGGTCCAGGACTGGGGTGAAACCATAAAAGAGCACAATTTTGTTCAAAGCCACGTATTTAAGCGTACGTTGCCCCGCCAAATGCACCGCGGTTTCACGGCAGCTCCCCCACTGGGCATAGGCTTGAAGCATGACATCTGGTTCCAGTGAACTTGAGGAACTGTTGGACGCCTGGTTCGCCGGCTGGACTGCGCTCCGAAGCTACAAAACCGCCTTTGACACCGGCTACCACGCCGCGTTGCGCCTGGATCGCAGCGGCGACTGGGAGTACTTCATCTGTGATCCGCAGCCTGCCCCGTTTGCCCTGTTGGCCGCCGAAGTGGCCCGCTCGCCCAAACGTGCGCTCTCCGTGCTGGGTCCGGACGTCCACCGTTACGTTAAGCAGGCGCACGAGGCCGGGTTGGGGATGCTCTCCACCTCGGAAAAAATGATGATGGTCAACATGGAAACCCAGGACAACCAGGACCCCTTCCTGGTTGACCCGGAGCTGTCCTTGCAGATCAAGCACATTGGCGGGCGGCGGGTGTCATCGAGCTGTGAGGCCCGGTTTTCGGCCGCAATCGTGCGCGATAGCACCGTCCTGGCCAGCGGCAAGGTGGCCATCTACGGCGAATACGCCGTGTTTGACCAGATCGAGACCGACCCCGAGCACCGGCGCCAGGGCTATGGGAGACTGCTCATGCAATCGCTGGCGGCCCGGGCCAAGGAACACCCGGTGACCACCGGCGTGCTGCTCGCCAGCACCGACGGTCAACGGCTGTACTACAAAATGGGCTGGCAAAGCGTCAGCGCCGTCACCGTGATGGTTCCCCGGGCCCGCCTGGCCGGCGCCCTGCACTGATCCGCGGTGGCACAATGAGTGGGTGCCTGCCGAAAATTCCTTGATCTCCCTCCTGGGCGGGGGTGAACACCCCGCCCAACTTCAGCATGTCCGCCACATCCCGGCCCGAACGGCGGTAACTGTCCCCTGGCCGGACTGGGTGCACCCGGACTTGGTTGCGGCATATTCGGTCCTGGGCGTTGACAGCCCGTGGCGGCACCAGATTGCCGGGGCCAATGCGGCCCATGGTGGGAAGCATGTGGTCATTGCGACCGGAACCGCTTCGGGGAAATCCCTGGCCTACCAGCTGCCCGCCGTCGATGCCGTTCATCGGGCCGAACTGAGCGTGCTGGAGAATCCCGGCAAGCTTGAGCAGGACGGGGCCGTCACCTTGTACCTCTCTCCCACCAAGGCCCTGGCAGCCGACCAGCTGGCCGCCCTCGTGTCGCTGCACCTGCCCACGCTGCGAGCGGCAACGTATGACGGGGACACCGTGCCCGGTGACCGGCGCTGGATTCGCGACCACGCCAACTTTGTCCTGTGCAACCCCGACATGCTGCACTTTGGCGTACTTCCCAACCACACCTGGTGGGCCAGGTTCTTCCGCCGCCTGAAATATGTGGTCATTGACGAGGCCCACAGCTACCGAGGCGTTTTTGGCTCACACGTGGCAGTCCTCATGCGCCGCTTACGCCGTATCTGCGCCCACTACGGCTCCAACCCTGTTTTCATTGGTGCATCCGCCACCTCCTCTGACCCGGCCGTATCCTTTTCCCGGTTGATCGGCGCCTCCGCGGCAACCGTCACGGACGACGATTCCCCGCACGGGGCCACCACGGTTGCCTTCTGGGAGCCGGAACTGACCGAGTTCAAGGGCGAAAACGGCGCCAAGAACCGCCGGACAGCCATCGCCGAAACCTCCGATCTCTTGGCCAACCTCGTCTCCGCCAGGGTCCGCACCATCGCCTTCATCAAGTCCCGTCGCGGCGCCGAAACCATTGCCAGCGTGACTAAGAAACTGCTCAACGACGTCGATCCGAGCCTTCCCGGACGCGTTGCCGCCTACCGCTCGGGCTACCTGCCCGAGGAACGGCGAGCCCTGGAAAAGGCTCTCCGTTCCGGGGAACTGCTCGGAGTGTCCAGCACCTCCGCCCTTGAGCTGGGGATCGACATTTCCGGGCTCGACGCCGTCCTGGTGGCCGGCTGGCCCGGCACGCGAGCCTCCTTGTTCCAACAGATTGGCCGGGCCGGCCGCGCCGGCCAGGACGCACTGGCCGCATTTGTGGCCAGCGACGACCCCCTGGACACTTATCTGGTGCACCACCCCGAGGCCATCTTTGACGTCCCCGTGGAAGCCACCGTGTTTGACCCCTCCAATCCCTATGTGCTCGGACCCCACCTTTGTGCGGCGGCGGCCGAGTTGCCACTCACGCATGAGGACCTTGCCATGTTCCCGGAGAACACCTTGAAGGTGCTGGATCAGCTGGTCGGTGACGGGTACCTGCGCAGGCGACCCGCCGGGTGGTTCTGGACCCATCCGCAAAGCGCCGCCGGCATGGTGAACCTGCGCGCCGACGGTGGCGGCCCCATCAACATCATCGACGTTGACACCGGGGCGCTCCTGGGCACCATGGACTCCCCGCAGTCCCACTACCAGGCCCATCGTGGCGCCATTTATGTGCACCAGGGCGAACCCTATGTGGTCGAGGAGCTCAACGAACAAGACCACTGCGCACTCGTCCGCCGCGGAAACCCCGATTACTACACCACCGCTCGCGACGTCACCCAAATCGCCGTGCTGGAATCTCTCCAACACGAGGCGTGGGGCCCTGTTGAGATGCACTTTGGCGAAGTCCAAGTCACCACCCAGGTTGTCTCCTTCCAACGCAAGGCATTCATTTCGAACGAGGTGCTGGGCGAAGAACCGCTGGAGTTGGGGGCCCGCGACTTGTTTACCAAGGCCGTGTGGTTCACCATGGACAATCGAACTTTGCTCGACGGGGGTCTGGTGGAGCCCCAATTCCCCGGCGCCCTGCACGCCGCCGAACACGCGGCCATCGGATTGCTGCCTCTGGTGGCCTCCAGCGACCGCTGGGATGTGGGAGGGGTGTCCACCGCCATCCATGCCGATACCGGCCAGCCGACCATCTTTGTCTACGACGGCCATCCGGGAGGCGCCGGCTTCGCCGAGCGGGGCTTTGCCATGGCCCGTGTGTGGCTATCCGCCACCCGGG
This sequence comes from Specibacter sp., assembly GCA_049578485.1. Taxonomy (GTDB): domain Bacteria; phylum Actinomycetota; class Actinomycetes; order Actinomycetales; family Micrococcaceae; genus Specibacter. Next base: position 982 of record JBAUMA010000182.1, on the reverse strand, counting down.
ATGCAATCGTTGCCTGCGAATGTGAATCCGGCTGTCCGTCCTGCGTGCAATCACCCAAGTGCGGCAACAAGAACAATCCCCTGGACAAGGCCGGCGCCGTCATGCTGATCAACACGCTCCTCAAGCACGCAGGCTGACCGGCGCCCGATCGACCACCGCACCGGCCGCCGCGACGGGCACCGACCAGACGGTCACGGGCCGGCCTTTTCCGGCGGCGGACCTGCCCGCGCCAGCCCGTGGGCCGGCCAAGGCAATCGTGTCTGCATCCGCACCTCCACTTGGACGGTGTCGGCCGCGGCACCCATGACAGTGCAGGCGACAAGCACCGCACCGTGCCGAGAGGCCAGATCCGCGGCCACCCGGCACGGTTCACCCGAAGCAATGCCCCGCGCCGCGTCCGCAGCCGCGAGCGCGGCAAGGTCCGCAGCCGTGGCGGCCTGGCCAGCGGCCACTGCCGCCTGCCCGATCCACAGGACGGCCATGAGCAGAATCAACATCACGATGGCCAGCCCGGCTGCCACCACGGTTCCGGCACCGTCTTCACGTGTTTCCACGATTACTCCCTCCTTGCATTGCGGCGGCCAGTGCGTGTCCCGGCTCTATTCCTCCGCGTCCGGCGGCAGAACTGTCAACGCAAACAGAGCAGAGGCCGCCACAGGCGCCGTGATCGCCGTCCGCAAATCGAAAGACTGGCAACACCACATCCTTGCCAACCATGCCGGGGCTCCGTGCGGCGCCGGAGGCGGGTTCGTAGTCCTCAACCCTTGCGGTGGCTTGCGCCGTTTGCCGCCACGGCATCAGCCCCGAGAACGGGCCCTCGGCCTGCCCGGCAACCGTGACCGTGGCGTACCCGCCGTCCAGGTTCACCGCCACTGACGCGCGATCCCCCGCAAGCCGCACAGTGGCTTGGCGTGCCTGTTCTGTGGATTCTCCCCGGGCCAGCGCCCGGGCCCCGGCCCGGGCGCCTTCTTCAAGCCTGAGC
>JBAUMA010000181.1:0-2367 GCA_049578485.1 Specibacter sp. | reverse complement strand
GGGCGAAGAAATACCACATGACCGCCTGGCCGGCGCCGGAATATCTGGGGCCCTCCGCCGATTCGGGAATCATGGCCCAGATTGCCACCGTCAGGGCGAAACAGGAAACCAGGATGACGCCCGGGATCCCCAGGAACGTCCATTTGTCGATGAGCTGCATTTTGGCAACTCCCACTGCGCGGTTCATCGTGCTGCTCCCATCCGGGTCTTCTTCGTGGCGGGCTCCGCCGGGTCTGTTGTCGTTTCGCCGTCGAGCCCCAGTCCGGCCCCGGCGTCGAGCGTTTTTCTGATGACAAACTGTTGGAGCGATACGGGGCTCAATTCCAGGCCGAGTTCATGCGCCTCGCGGCGTTCGGCCGCGCTCAGCGCGCCGTCGAGGGTCATCGACAGCAATGCCCCGTGGCCCTCCCGGTGCAGTACCGTCCGGCCCGCGGCAAATGACTCAACCGCAGAGCCGGGCCCGGCCACGTTGACGGCCGAGCCGCGGATGCGCTCGGCGTCGTCATCGAGGATGATTGCGCCCTTGTTGATGATAATCACGTGCTCCAGCAGGTTCGCCACCTCGTCAATGAGGTGCGATGAGAGCACAATGGTGCGCGGGAACTCGGCATAGTCGGCCAGCAGCCTGTCGTAAAAGAGCTGGCGGGCCACGGCATCCAGGCCAAGGTAGGGCTCGTCGAAGAAGGTGAGCTCGGCCCGGGATGCCAGCCCGATGATGACGCCGACGGCCGAGAGCTGCCCGCGGGAAAGCTTCTTGATGCGCCGGTTCAGGGGCAGTTCAAAGTCCCGCACCAATTGCATCGCCAGATCGTTGTCCCAGTTCGCATAAAACAAGGCCGCTGCCTTGAACGCGTGCATTGCGTGGAAGTCGTCGGGGTATTTTTGGGATTCCCTGATGAAACAGATCCGGCGCAGTACCTTTTCATTTTCATAGGGGTTTTCGCCAAAGACGTTGACTTCGCCGCTGCCGGCAAATCCCTGGGCTGTCAGGATGGACATCAGGGTGGTTTTGCCTGCGCCGTTGCGGCCCAGCAGTCCGTAGATCTTGTCCCGCTCCAGGGTCAGGCTGACGTCGTCAAGCGCGGTGACCGAACGGAATTTTTTGGAGACATTCATCATCCGGACAACGGGGGTATTCATCGTGCTCCTTCTTTCTGCAGGTCCCCGCCCAGGGGTGCCGCGCCTGGTTCGCGGGCCAGCATGGCCGCCAACTGTTCGCCGTCGATCCCCAATTTGCTGGCCTCGCGGGCCAGCGGGCGGACAAATTGTTCGTAAAAGTCTTCCCGGCGGCGGCCAATCACTGCGGCGCGCGCCCCGGTGGCTACAAACATGCCAATCCCCCGTCTCTTGTAAAGGATTCCGTCATCCACCAAGCGGTTGACACCCTTGGCTGCGGTGGCCGGGTTGATGCGGTGGAAGGCTGCAAATTCATTGGTCGCGGGAACCTGGGACTCTTAGGCCAGCACGCCGTCGACTATGTCGTTCTCGATCATTTCGGCAATCTGCAGGAAGATCGGCTTGCTGTCGTCAATCACCAAGGCACCTCCTGAGCGGCGAACCAATTCCCGGGTGCGCAATCCACTTGCTTCATTGGTTCATTACTCATGCAACTAACCATACAACCGCTGCGGCCGGTGTCAACCCCTGGGCGGAGGTGCCTCCCAGATGCGTGCCGTAATCTTGAAGGGTGATACTTTCTGCCTTGCGCGACTTCGCCCTGCCCACGCTCATGGGTCACGGCCCAGCCCCAACTCTAAGCATCCTGCCCGATTGGCTGGACCCCCAGGTGATTCTGGGCAACGAGGCCATCGGCTTCTGGGTTGTCATCATTGCCTGCGCCATCATCTTTGCCGAGACGGGCCTGCTGGTGGGGTTCTTCCTGCCGGGCGACTCCCTGCTGTTCACCGCCGGCCTGCTGGTCAGCACCGGCCACATGCCCATCAACATCTGGGTTCTGGCCGTCATGCTGATTCTCTGCGCCTTCGTCGGCAACCAGGTGGGTTACCTCATTGGGGCCAAGGCCGGCCCCGCGATCTTCAACAAGCCCGACTCCAAGCTGTTCAAGAAGGACCATGTCGAGCACGCCCACGCGTTCTTTGAAAAGCATGGCGGCAAGGCACTGATCCTGGCCCGCTTCGTGCCGATCGTGCGCACCTTCGTCCCCGTGATCGTGGGTGTGGCCCGCATGAACATGCGCCACTTCGTGATCTTCAACGCCATTGGCGCTGTCCTCTGGGCCGGCGGCGTCACGCTGCTTGGCTTCATCCTGGGCGACAGGTTCCCCTGGGTGCAAAAGAACCTGGACATCATCTTCATCCTGATCGTGCTCGCCTCGGTCATCCCGATCATCGTCGAATTCACCAAGGC
>JBAUMA010000180.1:0-6774 GCA_049578485.1 Specibacter sp. | reverse complement strand
CCCTCATGTGGATCGATCGCTGGGAGCCGGAGCCCAAGACCGCGCTGCTGTTTGGCTTTTGCTGGGGCGCCGGAATGGCCGTGGTGACAACCCTGGTGGTGGGGAGCTGGGTCCAACCACTTCTCATGAGCGGGAATGCCTCGGCCGATCCTGATGTGGTGGGCGCCATTGTCCAGGCACCCCTGGTGGAGGAGCTCTGCAAGGGTGCCGGCGTACTGGTGCTGTTCTTCCTGCGCCGGCGCACCTTTGACGGGCCGGTCGACGGCGTCGTGTACGCGGGGATCATTGCCGCCGGGTTCGCCTTCACCGAAAACATCCTTTACTTTGGCCAGGCCCTGGACGAGAGCCACGGCGCCCCGGGCGGGCTGGTCTCCATCTTTGTGATGCGCGGACTCATGTCCCCGTTTGCCCATGTCATGTTCACCGCGGCATTGGGCGCCTGCGTGGGCTATGCGGCACGCAACGGCGGCACGCTGCTGGTCCTGGGCGCCTGGGTGGTGGGGCTGCTCCCGGCCATGCTACTGCACGGGCTGTGGAACGGATTGACGTTCGTTGGGGACAACTTCTTCCTCATGTACCTGGTGCTCCAGGTGCCGATCTTTGTCTTGTTCATCACCGGCATCATCTTGCTGCGCCGTTCGGAGGCCAGGCTGACGTGGCGGCGCCTGTCCGACTACGTGCCCTCCGGCTGGTTCAGCCAGCAGGAGGTGCCGATGCTCGCCTCCGGTGCCGGGCGGCGTCGTGCGCTCCACTGGGCCAAGACATTTGGTGCCGGAGCCATCATGAAGGAATTCATCAGGATTGCCACCCGACTGGCCTTCACCCGCAACAGGTTGCTGGTGGATGCCAAGGGCGCTCCCGGCAGCGCCGCAGCGGTCAGGTTTGCCCAGGCCCGGGAGCAGGAGCTGGCACTGTTGAACAAGGCGACAGCGACCCGCAGCGATCTGCTGGGCCGGCACGCCTCGGCCGTGTGGCAGGCACAACAGCTCCAGCAGGCCCCGGGCCATTAGCCGCCTGTTAAACGAGAGACCCGCATCCGAAAAAATCCGGATGCGGGTCAAAAGCATAATATTCGAACTATTGGGCCCCCGCGCCCGAGGGTCCCCAAGCGTTGCTCGCCCCGCGAGCCATGTTTGGGGAGGGCGTGGCGATTAGGCCAGCAGGGTCGGCTTGATCTGCTGCAGGCGGCCCAACAGGCCGTTGACAAACTGCGGGGACTCGTCGGTGGAGAGCATCTTGGCCATTTCCACCGCTTCGCTGACGGCAACGGCGTCGGGGACGTCGTCGTTGTACAGCAGTTCCCATGCGCCGATGCGCAGGATGATCCTGTCGACGGCGGGCATGCGTTCCAGCGTCCAGCCCTGCGAGTACGTTTGCAGGTACTCGTCGATGCTTTCCTGCATGGAGGTGACTCCCTCGACCAGGTCAACCGTGTAGACGTTGATGATCTGGTCGGCGACGACGCGACGGGCGGTCATGGCGGACATGGCCGTGACATCGCGCTGCTCGGCCTCGAACAAGATGTCAAGGGCGCGGCGGCGCGCTTTGCTGCGTGCCGAATTTGGTTTGCCGTTAAGGCTGGGTTGACTGCTTGCCACTACTCGCTGACACGTCCCTGGTAGCTTCCGTCGCGGGTGTCGACCTTGACGAGGGTGTTGTTCTCCACGAACAAGGGAACCTGAATCTCGTAGCCGGTTTCGACGGTGGCGGGCTTGGTGCCTGCCGAGGAGCGGTCGCCCTGCAGGCCGGGCTCGGTGTAGGTGATCCGCAGCTGCACGGACGGGGGCAGCTCAATGTAGAGCGGGGAGCCTTCGTGGAGGGCGATCGTGACGTTCAGGTTTTCCAGCATGAAGTTGGTGGCGTCGCCGACGGTCTTGGCGGACACGGTCAACTGGTCAAAGTTCTGGTTGTCCATGAAGACGTAATCTTCACCGTCCTGGTACAGGTACTGGAAGTCGGAACGGTCAACAGTGGCCGTTTCGATCTTCAGGCCGGCGTTGAACGTCTTGTCGACCACCTTGCCCGAGAGGATGTTGCGCATCTTCGTGCGGACAAAAGCGCCGCCCTTGCCCGGCTTGACGTGCTGGAACTCGATGATGTTCCACAGCTGGCCCTCAAGCTTGAGGACCGTCCCGTTCTTGATGTCGTTGGTCGTTGCCACAGTAGCCTCTTATACCTATAAGTGTTATCAAAAATCCATTGACCATACTACCGCACCATGCCAGCCGCCCGGTAACGCCCGGGCACGGATGTGCCAACAGACACATGCCGGGTGTGTCACTGCTGCTCGGCGAGGTCCAGTGCGCGTTGCAGGGAAACGGTGGAGGAATAGATGGCCGCGGCGTCCGCGCCGGAGGCAACCCGGCTTTCCAGTGCGGCGGAAAAACTCTTTGCGGCGGCGCCGAAATTGCCGTGGGAAAAGTGCACCTTCCCCAGTTGCTGGTTGATCCACGCCTCCATGGGGGTGTCAGCCACCCCGGGCAGCAGCGCCTTCAGAACCGACTCGGCACGGTCGAACTGCCGGTTGGCCCGCAGGATCTCGGCGTCCATGACCTGCAGCCTGATGGATTCCGGGTCCAGGAGCCTTGCTTCGGCAGCCATATCCGCGGCGTCGGCCGTGAGACCCCGGGCCAGCAGCACGAAGACGTGGTCGGCGGCGTCGGTGGAGCGCTCCAGGGCCTCGGCGCACGCCTCCTCGTCGACCACCTCGGGCAGGAGGGTCTGCGGGTTCACCGCGGTGCCGGGGAATCCTGCCGAGGGCCAATCCTTCAGTCCCATCTAGGACCCGATCTCTTGGTAGGCGGCAAACAACAAGGATGTGTCGGGCACATCCAGGATGCCGGGCTTGCCAATGCCGTCCAGCACCACAAAACGCAGCAGGTCCCCCCGGGTCTTCTTGTCCCGGCGCATGCCGTCGAGCAGGGCCGACCAGCGGTCGCGCCGGTAGCTCAGGGGCAGGCCGAGCTGTTCCAGGATGCTGCGGTGGCGGTCGGCGTCGGCGTCGCTGAGGCGGCCCACGCTGCGGGCGAGCTCGGCGGCAAACATCATGCCGACGGACACTGCGGCGCCGTGGCGCCAGGAGTAGCGTTCGGTCAGTTCAATCGCGTGGCCCAGGGTGTGCCCGTAGTTGAGCATTTCGCGCTGGCCGCTTTCGAACAGGTCGGCCGAGACCACGGTGGCCTTGACGGCGATGGCCCGTTCGATGAGTTCGCGCAGCACCTCCGAGCGGGGGTCCTTCACGGCGTCGGGGTTGGCCTCGATGAGATCCAAAATCACCGGGTCCGCGATGAATCCGCACTTGACCACCTCGGCCATGCCGGAGATCAACTCGTTCGGCGGCAGGGTGTCCAGGGTGTCCAGGTCAACTAGCACCCCGGCCGGCGGGTGGAAGGCGCCGACAAGGTTCTTGCCCTCTGCCGTGTTGATGCCTGTCTTGCCGCCCACCGCGGCGTCAACCATGCCCAGCAGGGAGGTGGGCAGGTGGATGACCTTGACCCCGCGCAGCCAGGTGGCGGCCACGAAGCCGGCGACGTCGGTCACGGCACCGCCGCCGACGGCCACGATGGCGTCGGAGCGGGTGAAGTCGTTTTGGCCCAGCACCTGCCAGCAGAACGCGGCCACCTGGATGTGCTTGCCCTCTTCGGCGTCGGGGATCTCGGCCGTCAGGGACGTGAAGCCGGCGGCGGCAAGGTCGTCACGGACGGCGTCGCCCGTCATGCGCAGGGCGCGGGGGTGGATCACCAGGACGCGCTTGACCCGCTCCCCCAGCAGTTCCGGCAGGGCGGTGAGCAGGCCGCGGCCAACCACGACGTCGTAGTTGTCCGTGGGCGCCGAACCGGTGACCTTGATGATGGTGTTTTCAGTATTCACGGCGCAGGGTTCCCTTTTCTTGATTCTTCGGACAAGGTGTCGACAAGCCGGGCAACCAGCTCCGGCACGCTTGAGTTGCTCACGTCAATGGTGACGTCGGCGAGGCGGGCATAGACCGGCCCGCGGGCGGCGGCAAGCCTGGTCCACGTCTCCACGGGGTCCGCCGCCAGCAGCGGGCGGCCGGTGTTGCGCAGGATTCTCTCGCGGACGGTGTCCACGGTGGCCCGCAGGAACACGACGGTTGCCTTGGCCAGCAGCTGCTGGGTACCGGTGTCCAGAACGGCTCCTCCGCCAAGCGAGAGAACCACCGCCTTGGGCTTTTCGGTGTCCAGCACCTCGGCCACGGCCCGGGCTTCGAGCTGCCGGAAGTGGTGTTCGCCGCGGGCGGCAAAGATGCGCGGGACCGGCCCATGCTTGGCCACGATGCGCTGGTCGGTGTCGACGAAGTCAACGCCGAGCACCCGCGCCAGTTCCGCGCCAATCACCGACTTGCCAACGGCCATGGCCCCGATCATGACGATGGGCCGCTCGGGCCGGTATGGCGGAGCCGCGTCGGGCCCGGTCCCCTCTGCCATCAGTGGCCCAGGGTGTCCAGATTTGCCGGGATGGCGGCCAGGTAGCTGTCCATGTTGCGCTTGGTTTCAGCCATGGAGTCCCCGCCAAACTTTTCCAACAGGGCTTCGGCCAGCACCAGAGCGGTCATGGCCTCGGCCACGACGCCGGCGGCCGGCACGGCGCACACGTCCGAACGCTGGTGGTGCGCCTTGGCGGGTTCGCCCGTTGCGACGTCGATGGTCCGCAGGGCCCGCGGTACCGTGGCGATCGGTTTCATGGCCGCGCGCACGCGCAGCACGTCGCCGATGCTCATGCCGCCCTCGATGCCGCCTGCGCGGTTGGAGGTGCGGGTGATCCGGCCCTCGGAGTCGCGGACAATCTCGTCGTGCGCGGCGGAACCGCGGCGGGCGGCAGTGGCGAAGCCGTCGCCAACCTCCACGCCCTTGATGGCCTGGATGCCCATGAGGGCCCCGGCCAGGCGGGAGTCCAGGCGGCGGTCCCAGTGCACGTAGCTGCCCAGTCCCGGCGGCAGGCCGTAGGCGAGCACCTCGACGACGCCGCCAAGGGTCTCGCCTTCCTTCTGGGCGGCATTGACCTCGGCCACCATGGCGTCGGAGGTTGCCGCGTCAAAGCAACGCAGGGGGTCGGCGTCGAGGGCGGCCACGTCGGCGAAGACGGGCAGGAGCGCATCCTCGGGCGAGGCAATGCCGGCAATCTGCACGGTGTGGCTGAGCAGCTGAACACCCACGGCGGCCAGGATCTGGGCTGCAACAACGCCCAGGGCCACCCGGGTGGCGGTTTCGCGGGCACTGGCCCGTTCCAGCACGGGGCGGGCCTCGGAGAAGGCGTACTTTTGCATGCCGGTGAAGTCGGCGTGCCCGGGGCGCGGGCGGGTCAGGGGCGCATTGCGCGCCTGACCGTCCAGGATGTCGGCGTCGACGGGGTCCGCGGACATGATTTGTTCCCACTTGGGCCATTCGGAGTTGGCCACCTGGATGGCCACCGGTCCGCCCTGGGTCAGGCCGTGACGGACGCCGCCCAGAATGGTCACCACGTCCTGTTCAAACTTCATGCGGGCACCGCGGCCGTAGCCAAGCCGGCGCCTGGCAAGGGCGTCCCGGATGTGGGCGCTCGTGAGCTCCACTCCGGCCGGAACGCCTTCAATAATTCCCACAAGAGCCGGTCCATGTGATTCCCCGGCGGTCAACCAACGCAACATACTGTCCATCCTGCCATGTTCTTCTCGTGCTACTCGTGTGGGGGCCGCCGGGCAAGGCCAAGTGCGTCGCACATCACATTGGTGAGCTCCCGGGTGCGGCCCGCGAGGCGATCGGGGAAGCCGCCTGCCGCCGCAAACAGTTTGACCTGTTCCACGCCTTGATACAAAAGCATCTCAATCCCCGGAACCACCATGCCGCCGCCGGACTCCCACACACGGGCCAACGCGCTGGGCCAGGGGTCGTAGGCAACGTCCAGCAGGCATGCCCCGCTCGTGTCGGGTCCGGCGGCATCCACTTGCGCGGCGAGGCCGTCTGCTCCATGCGGTGGCAGGGTGGAAATCACGACGCCGTACCCGGCCAGGGCGTCCGCGGCACCATCGAAGGACACAAGCTGTGCGGGCACGCCAAGGTCACGGGCGACCTTCAGGGTTGGTGCGGCTTTTGCGGGGTTGCGCACGTAAACGTCCACCATCGGCGCACCCAGGGCCGCGAGGGCCGCCACCGCGGCCACCGCCGTTCCGCCGCCGCCCAGCACGGCGGCCCGGGGCCGCTCCCCCACGCCCACGTTGCGCAGGGCGTTGACGATCCCGGCAACGTCGGTGTTCTCACCCAGAAGGTGAGTGCCGCCGTCGTCGGTGGCGGAGACCACCACGGTGTTGACCGAGCCGAGGGCACGGGCCACCGGCGTGAGCTGGTCCACGAGCGCGGCGGCTTCGTTCTTCAGCGGCATGGTCACCGAGAGCCCGTACCAGCCGGCCTCGGTGCGGACCTGGCGCAGGAATGCCGCCAGCTCCGCAACCTCAAGGTCGAAGGCCCCGTACGTGTACGGAATCTCCAGCGCCGCGTAGGCGGCGCGGTGCATCGCCGGCGACTTGGAGTGCCCGATCGGGTGCCCCAGGACGGCGCCTTGGTGGGAAACCGCCATCTATTTGCATTCCCCCGCGTTGGCGGCACACCAGGCGGTGTACTTGGCCACGTTGACCAGGTGCTGCGCGTAGGTGGTGGCGTACAACGTCTCGCCGGTCTTCAGGTTCACGGTGACCCAGAAGTAGTACGGGTTCGCCTGCGGGTGCGCGGCGGCCTCAATGGCCTTCACGGCCGGGGACCCGATGGGCCCCACGGGCAGGCC
>JBAUMA010000179.1:0-2062 GCA_049578485.1 Specibacter sp. | reverse complement strand
GCATGTAGGTGTCCCGGTCTGCGTGGGCGTGGCCGAGACCAAGACGCTGGCGAAGTTCGCCAACCGGATTGCCAAGCAAATCCCGGCACTGGGAGGGGTGTGCGCACTCGATGCCATGCCTGCCGGGCACGTGGCGGCCATCCAGGCACGCGTGCCGGCGTCGGGCCTGTGTGGTGTTGGAGGCCGCACGGCGGACCGGCTGAAGTTGATGGGGATCGAGACCATCGCCGACCTCAAAGCGGCCGACGCGGCGCTGATCCGCAAGAAGTTCTCCGTGGTGCTGCAACGCACCGTGCTGGAGCTGAACGGGACCGAGTGCATTCCCCACACCGAGGAGCGCGTGGACAAGCAACAGATCATGTTCTCCCGCAGTTTTTCCACCCCTGTCACCACGGTTGAAGGCATGGAAGAGGTCATGGCCGTTTACGCGCAGCGGGGTGCGGCCCGGCTCAACCAGGAGGGCATGCGGGCCTCTGCCATGACGGTCACGGCCGGTACCAGCAGGTTTGCCGCGGCCGAGGGCAGCTTCCCGGCGGTGACCGTCCGTTTCCCGGCCCCCACACAGGACCCCATTGTGCTGATCCGGGCCGCCGTGGCCGCGATCCGGCAAAGCGCGGTGCCCGGGGCGTCCTACCTGCGTGCCGGGGTGATGTTTGGCGGGCTGGAATCCATGGCCGGGCCCGCCATGCTTGACGTCTTTGGCACTGCCGATGACCAGCCCGGTGTGGGAGATGTGCTGGGGGAGGTGCGCACCAAGTTCGGCACGGCCGCCATCGGGCTGGGGCTGGGAGGGTTGGCCGAGCCGCCGTCGTGGTCGATGAAGCGCGAACACTCCTCGCCGCGCTACACCACCGAGTGGGCGGAGCTGCCTATGGTCAGGGCCTGATTCCCTTAGCCCACGGTGTCCATGTCCGGCAAGGGGCCAGGGGCGGATTCGCGGCGGCGAACACCTTTGTAGACTCAAGGGCATGCCTGCCGCACAAAATCCCACGCCCCGGCGCCTTGCCCTGTTCATCGCTGCCGCTGCCGTCATCGTCCTGGGTTTGGCGCTGCACTTTCTGGCCCGGGGTGAGGCTGCCAACTTCATAACGGATGCCCTGTTCACCGTCATGGTGTACCTGCTGATCGGGCTGATTGTCCCTGCGGCAGGCCGGTGGTGGCTGGCGGTCGGCGCCTTCGTCCTGAGCACCCTCATTGAAATTTCCCAGCTGACGGGTGTCCCCGCGCGCTTGGCCGAGGTCTTCCCGCCGTCGCGCCTGGTGCTGGGGACCACGTTTTCGGCCCCCGACATTGCCGCCTACGCGCTGGGCGCCGCGGCCGCATGGGGTGCGGACCGGCTGCTGTCCGGGCTGATGTCGGCGCGCAGACGCACGTGGCTTGCCTCACGTTCGGAATAGCCGTTGGCGCCCGCCCGTTTTTACCCGTAGGAACAAGGCGGACGTTGACGGAGGGTTTTCATGCTGGATGTGGTGATCATTGGTGCCGGACAGGCGGGGCTCTCAGCCGCGTACTATCTGGCACGGCACGGCCTTGAACCGGAGCGCGACTTCGTGGTCCTGGACGCCAATGCCGGTCCCGGGGGCGCCTGGCTCCACCGCTGGCCCTCGCTCACCCTCGGCGCCGCCCATGCCGTCCATGACCTCCCCGGCATGAAGCTGGGCCTGGCCGATCCCGGTGAACCGGCCAGCGCCGTCGTCGCCCGCTACTACGGCAGCTATGAATCGACCTTTGACCTTCCCGTCCACCGGCCCGTGAAGGTGCACGCCGTCCGGCCTGTTGCCGGGGACGACGACGGCGCCCGCGCCGACACCTTCACCCCACCCCTGGCGGTGGAGACCGACCGGGGCGTGTACCTGGCCCGGCTGGTCATCAACGCCACGGGTACGTGGGACAAGCCGCACTGGCCGCACTATCCGGGCCAGGAACTCTTTGCCGGGACGCAGTTGCACACCCACGACTTCCGTTCCGTTGCCGACTTTGCCGCCAAGCGGGTGCTGGTGGTGGGCGGCGGCACCTCGGCCGTGCAGTTCCTGCTGCAACTGGCCGACGCCGGCGTCGAAAC
>JBAUMA010000178.1:0-2420 GCA_049578485.1 Specibacter sp. | reverse complement strand
GCTCCGAGTTGCTCAATGGGCGCCTGCGGCGTTGTGCCCGGGTCCTGGACTGCTGCAGCCCACTGGTCCCACAGCCGCTGGGCCGATTCCATGAATGCTTGCCGCTCTCCGCCGCTCGCGTCGCCGTTGCCGGGCAGCAGATTCCATGCGGCCCGGCCTCCGGAGATGCGGTCAAGGGAGGCGATCCGGTGTGCCGGGTATGCGGGGTCATTGTGGTCGGGGACGGCCGCGGCAACCAGCCCGATGTTCGTTGTCACGGCGGCCAGGGCCGCCAGGAGTGTGGCCACATCGTTCGATCCGGCCGGGTCGTTGGCGGCCGCGGTGCCCGGATCACCTTGTCGCCAGTACCGTTCATCCAGCGTCAGCAGGGAAAACAACCCCCGCTCGGCCGTCTGTGCCAGGGTGCGGAGCTGGTCAAAGTCCAAGCCGTCTGCGGGACCCACCAGGTTAACGCCAAAGTGGATTTGGCCGGAGGGCTGGAACCCTGGTCGCGGTGCGGTGGGAGTGGTCATGGTGTCTTCCTGATGGCTGTCGGCAACAATTCTCTTTACCTCGCGGCGGGGCCGCCTGGCCTCGCATTAAGAGCGTTTCACATGCCCGTGGTGCCGCCGTTGCAAACCGTAATGTTCACTCGCCCCTCAGGACGCACGCTCCGGAAATCCATGCCTGCCCGTGTTCGTTTTGTGTCGGTGTGCGACGCCTGGCTAACCGGCGTGACCCCGTGTATCGGCGCGTTTCCGCCGCTTTGGCGGCGGATTGCGCCCTGCCGGATAGTTGCTGGCACCACCGTCCATCGGAAAATTCCTAAAGAGGAAACATGACCCGCTCCACCACAAAGTCCGTGCTCACAGTGGCGTTGGCCGCCACTACCTTGTTTGGATTGGCAGCCTGCTCCGACCCGGGCGCCAATGCCGCCTCCGCGCCGTCCGCCACGTCCGGTGCGAAGGTGTTCAACCTGTCCCCGCAGCAAGACAGGGTTGCCGTGTCCGTAGACCCGTCAGCCGCCGCGCTGGTCCCCGCCGAGATCAAGAAAGACGGCAAGCTCACGGTGGCCGTGAGCCCGTTCGCAGCCCCGCTTGCCGTGTACGCCACCGACAACAAGACGCCGGTCGGCAACGAAGTGGACATCGCCGTCGCCCTGGCCCAATCGCTGGGCCTTGAGGCGGACATTGTGCCCACCGCATGGGCGGACTGGCCACTCGGCGTGGCCTCGGGCAAATACGAGGCCGTCATCTCCAACGTGACCGTCACGGAGGAGCGCAAGCTCAAGTTCGACTTTGCCAGCTATCGCGAAGACAAGCTGGGCTTCTACGCCAAGGCGGACAGCACCATCTCCAAGGTCGAGTCCGCCCCTGACGTGGCCGGCAAGAGGATCATCGTGGGCTCCGGCACCAACCAAGAGGCCATCCTGCTCGCCTGGGACAAGGAGAACAAGAAGAACGGCCTGGCCCCCGTTGATTTCCAGTATTACGACGACGACTCCGCCTCCACCCTGGCCCTGCAGTCCGGGCGGGCGGACCTGACGTTCGGCCCCAATGCGACCGCCGCGTACAAGGCTGCCACGGACACCAAGACAAAGCTCGTGGGGCTCGTCGACGGCGGCTGGCCGCTGAAGGCGAGCATCGCCGTCACCACAAAAAAAGGCAACGGGCTCGCTGCCGCCGCGCAGGCAGGCCTGAACCACCTGATCGAAGACGGCAGCTACGCCAAGATCCTGGACCGCTGGGGACTGTCGAGCGAGGCCGTCAATACATCCCTGCTGAACCCTCCGGGGCTGCCCAAGAGCTAGGAATGACGGAGGACACCGCACACCCCATACAAACCTGACGCCACCATGACACCACAATCTCTTGACGAGACACCATTGTGGTGTCATGCTGGTGTCATGGAACTTGGACAATACGTAAACGAGCTGCAGCGCCAACTGGTGGATGCCACGGAGAGCGCCTCTGAAGAGACCCGGGCCGTCGCCGAACGGCTGGCCGCCGGTCTTGACGCCGCCACCCGGCTCGTGCTGCTCGACGCCCTGTCGGCCGCCGTCGGCGAGATCACCCGCGATCTGGCGCCCGGATCGGTCGACATGCGCCTGCGCGGACGCGACGTCGATTTCGTCGTGTCCGCGCCAAGTCCCGACAGCGACGCCGACGACCGGACCCCCGCGCCCGTCGACCTCGACGACGTGAGCACCTCGCGCACCACCCTTCGCCTGCCCGACGCGCTCAAGGCCAGGGTGGACGATGCGGCAGCCGCCGACGGACTTTCCGTCAACACCTGGCTGGTCCGGGCCGTGGCGGCCGCCCTCCAACCCAAGCAACGCCGGGCAGCGCAGCGCACGCTGCGCACCGGCGACAACTTCGCGGGCTGGGCACGCTAACCCGCCACCCCAACCGCAACCACCTATCCACCAGCCACGCGAACCC
>JBAUMA010000177.1:0-2698 GCA_049578485.1 Specibacter sp. | reverse complement strand
GCTTTGCAAAGTCTCCATCGACACTATTCCCGATTCCCGGTCCACGGCCTTGTTGCTTCATCACTACTGTGCCGCGGACTCGCATGCTAAGTTAATAGTCACTAACTGAGTTTCAGGTTAGTCCGTGAACACTGTGATGTCTAGCACAAGGGAAACCATGAGCGAGCCGGCCGCCACCACGCGCACCCAGGCCAAGGCCAACCGCCGCACGGTGCTGCTCGATTCCGCCGCAGCCCTGTTTGCCCAGCGCGGTTTCAATGGCGTCTCCATCGAGGACTTGGGCGCCGCCGCCGGGGTCAGCGGCCCCGCGGTCTACAGGCATTTCAGCGGCAAGCAGGCGCTGCTCGGTGCGCTGCTGGTGGGCGTGAGCGAGGACTTGCTGGCCGGCGGCCGCGCTGTTGTTTCCGCCGGGCACGACGACGCCGCCGCCCTCCGTGGCCTGATCACCTTCCACGTTGACTTCGCCTTGTCCAAACCGGATGTGATCCGGGTCCAGGACAGGGACTTTGATTCGCTCAGCGAGGCCGACCGCCGCCAGGTGCGATCGCTCCAGCGCGGCTACGTGGAGCTGTGGGTCGAGGTGCTGGGCAGGCTGTACCCCGCGCGCGATGCCGCCCTTCGGCGTTTGCAGGCCCATGCCGTGTTTGGCCTGATCAACTCCACCCCGCACAGCGTGCAGCTGCACGGTCACCGCGTGGGTGTCGCAGCGGCACGGCCGGCCCTGGAGGCGATGGCCTGGGCGGGACTGACCGGCGTTTAACACTTCATCCATTGCACAGCTGTGGCGACTCCCGATCACGGGAGCCGCCACAGCTGCTCACTCGATTTTTTTGATAAGCGGTGATAAGGCAAATCAGTGTGCCGGCACGCCCTTGTCGTGACCAACGGTGTGCTCACGCATGCTGGGCTGAAGAGCCATGACGGCCGCAATGACTGCGACGCCGCCTGCGATCCAGGACGTCCAGGCCGCTCCCATGTGACCGGAGTAGCCGGCAACCCAAGGCGAAATGAACAGCAGGGCGCCAAGAACCATCTGGACCCATTCGGCCACAGGTGTTCCGGGGCTGCTGAGGTTCCAGACTCCTGCAGCAATCAGCAGTACGCCTGCACCGATCATCATGACCATGGACCCGGTTGACTGCACGGTCCACATTGTTGACAGCGCAGCATAAAGTCCGGCGACGACGGCAACGTAATCTTGCCAGCGATTCCACCTCTTCATTGATACCAACCTCCTTCAGGTTTCCCTTCAGTTGGCTCCCAAAGTGGGGGTCACTTTCCAATATACGTCCGTCCCCTCCGCGTTGCCAGAGGCCAACGTTGCAGTACGGGCGCAGTTCAGGACAGGGCCAGCGCCATGGCCGGATCGGCCATCACGGCACCGACATCCGCCAGGAAACGGGACCCTTGTTCCCCGTCGACCAGACGGTGGTCGAAAGACAGGCTCAGGGTCATGACCTGGCGCAACGCAATCCCGCCCTGGTATTCCCATGGCGTGTTGCGCACCGCCCCAAGCGCCAAAATCCCGGCCTCACCGGGGTTCAGGATAGGCGTTCCCGCGTCGATGCCAAACACGCCGATGTTGGTGATGGAGAACGTGCCGCCGGCCAAATCCGCCGGCGGGGTCTTCCCCGAGCGTGCCGTGGCGGAGAGCTCGCCGAGCGCAGAGGCCAGTCCCTGCAGGCCCAGTGCGTCGGCGTCCTTGATGTTGGGCACGATCAACCCACGGGGCGTCGCGGCGGCAATGCCCAGGTTGACGTAGTTCATGGTCACTATCTCGTTGTTGTCCCCGTCCCACCGCGAATTCAGCGAGGGCTGGCGCGCAATCCCGATGCACACGGCCTTGGCAGCCAGGGTCAGTGGGGTGAGCTTAAGTCCGTCAAAGTCGCGCGACTGCCGCAGCCTGGCCAAAAATTCCATGCCGGCCGTGACGTCCACGGTCAGGAACTCGGTGACGTGCGGGGCCGTAAACGCACTTTGCACCATGGCTGCCGCGGTGTACTTGCGCACCCCCTTGATGGGTGTACGCACCTCGCGGGCAGCATCCGATGGCCGGGCAGCCGCGGACGACGCCGCAACGGCCACCGCGCCAGCGGCGCCGTCCGGCGAGTCCCCGGCAAAGGCGACGACGTCTTCGCGGGTGATCAGCCCCCGCTCCCCCGACCCGGCCAGGGACGTCAGGTCAACACCAAGGTCCCGTGCCAGCTTCCGCACAGGAGGAGTGGACCGCGGCCGATCCGCCTGCACCTGCGGCTGCGCCTGCACAACGGAGGCACCAACCCCCGAAGCGGTAGCAGGAACCGCGGTCGTTGTCGTCGTGGCACCGGACTCCGCAAATACCCGAGCCCGCCGTGCGGGCCGCTTGCCCGACTCGGGATCAGCCCCGTACCCGACAAGAGTAGGCACGCGTTTCGACGCGGCAGAGTTGCCATCGGGCGCCGGCGGATCACCGACGGAGGCCGCGTCAGCCGGTGGGGCCCCCATCGCGGCCGCAGTCGGAGAGAGGGTACGCCCATCGCGGCCGGCGTCGAGAGCGGGGCTTGTTGCGGAGTCGCCCGCCACGTCGAACGCGATGATGACCTCGCCCACTTCGACGACGGTACCCGGTTCGTGGGCGATGGCCGTGACGGTACCGGCGTACGGCGAAGGGAGTTCAACCACGGCTTTGGCGGTTTCCACCTCGCCGATGACCTGGTTG
>JBAUMA010000176.1:0-6058 GCA_049578485.1 Specibacter sp. | reverse complement strand
CTCGGGATCGGTTGGTTAGGTTGGGCATGCGGGTGCGCGGCCATGGGAATCTCCAGCTGGCGAGGTGGGTCGGGTGGGTTGGGCAGGCTCTAGGCGGGGAGTTGGGCCACGCGCCCGGCGTAGCGGTGCCGCCACCCCGTGCCGGTGTCGGCGGTGAGGATCACGTCGTAGTACCCCGCCGAGGTGGGCCAGGCGACGGACTGGCTGGTGCCTGGGTGGACCCAGATACTTTGCGTGCCGCCCAGGTAGTCGTTGGCCGCCAGCGCGTAGTGCACGGGCTGCAGGCCGTCGTTGCGCAAGGTGATCTTTACAACGGGCTCGGAACCAGTGACGAGGTCGACGTCGACGCGCGGCACTCCCGCGTTGTTTTGTCCGGCCGGGATGACGGTGCCGGCGTGGGAGCGCACAAAGCCGTCGGGGCCGTACACGGAGAACGCATACTTGCCGTCGTGCGCGGCAGCGTCCCGGCTGTAGCTGGCCGGTGAAGCGGCCGAGACGGTGTGCGGCGTATTGGCGAACGCGGCGTACTTGTCCGGGAATGCCTGCAGGCTGACGGTCTTGCCCTTGGGGCCACCCGCCAGGCTGAGTTTTGCGCTCACCGTGCCGCTGTCGCGGTCCTCGACAAAGGTTCCGTGCGGGTGGAAGGACAGCGGACGGTGGCGCAGCGTGCCGCCGTCCCACTTGTCGGCGGCCGGCACCTGGGTGCTGATGGTGCCACCGGCGCGGGCGATCTGCACCAGCGCCTCCGTGTCCGGCAGCGAGGGGGTGTCGAAGATCGGGTTCGCGAAGTCCATGGAGCTGGTCAGATCGCCGCTGATGCCACGGCGCCAGTCCGTGATGGTGGTGCTGATGGCCGGGGTGCCCTGCGCCGTGGTCCACTTTTCCAGGAACTGGATGATGGAGGTGTGGTCGAACGTTTCGCCGCTGACCCAGCCGCCGCGCGTCCACGGGGAGACCAGGATGGCGGGCACCCGGGCACCGTAGCCGATGGGCGTGCTGCCGGAGTACTCCCCCGGGGTGCCGGGCTCGGCGTAGGGCGGCAGCACATGGTCGAAGTAGCCGTCGTTCTCATCGAACGTCATGATCAGCAGGGTGTTCTTCCACAGCTCAGGGTTGCCCTGCAGGGTCTGGATGACGCGGTTGCTGAAATGGGCGCCGTGCTCGGGATTTGCCGAAGGGTGTTCGGACCAGCTGTAGGGGGCCACGATCCAGGACACCTGTGGGAGCGGATTGGCGGCTCCCGGCCGGCACGCGGCGATGAAGTCCTTGAGGACACCGTTGAGGTTGGCGTCGCTGTCGTTGTTCGGCACGCCGGTTGAGCCATAGGCTCCAGAACCGGCCCGCCAGACCAGGCCCGTTCCGACCGCATTCTTGGCTGCATCGGCCCTGTTGGCTGCGTCGGTCGCCGTCGTACCCGTCGTCGTGAAGGCCGAGAAGCCTCGGATGGGGTTGTCGGTGTAGTCCCCTACCCAGCCGCTGCCGTTATTCGAGTTGTCGACGTAGATGCGCCACGAGACGCCGGCGTTCTGGAGCGCCTCGGGGTACGTCTGCCAAGTCCGGTTGCCGTTGGATTCGCCGCCGTTGCCGGTGACACCGTTGGACGTGCCGGTCCAGTGGTAGAGGCGGTTCGGCGTCGTCGGCCCCATGACCGAGCAGTGCCAGTTGTCGCAGATCGTGTAGGCGCTGGCCAGCGACCACTGCCACGGGATTTCCTCGCCCGTGAGGTACTGCATGGTGGGCGCCCCCTTGGCCCCGATCCAGTTGTTGTATCTGCCCTGCGACCACGCGGACAGCCCTCCGGAGTAGGAGTGGTCCAGGCCCGTGGTGGTGCCGGCCACCGTGGTGACCCGGGTGGGCTTGACGAACGATGAGCCGTTGGGCTGGGAGAAGACGTCCGTGCCATTTTGGAAGCGCAGCGCCTGCTTGTCGTTGAAGCCGCGCACGCCAGGCAGTGCCCCGAAGTAGTGGTCGAAGGCCCGGTTCTCCTGCACGAGCACCACCACATGCTTGATGTCGGTGATGTCTCCCTTGAACCCCTCAGGCAGTGCGTACTGTGCCGGCGCCGCGGTCTTCGCCGACGCCGGCTGCGCCCAGGCAGCACCCGCGGTGCCGCTGAGGGTCGCCGCGCCGCCGAGCAGGCCCAAGGCTTTGAGCATGCCGCGCCGGGAGAGTCCCGAACGGAGAACCTCCGCGGGGATGCTCGCTGCGCGTTCATAGGGGTCGGGCGTGAATTCTTTGGGCTCGCTGGACATCGGATTCCTTGCTTCGAAGCGGTTTATGCCGCTAGCAGCGAAACAGCCCCAAACCAACCCCGGGTGAACACGAGGCAACCGGAGGGCACCACGTGCCACATCCCACAACATCCGCGAGCCCACCGTGCACACTGGGCCCCACTGGGCCCTCGGAGGCTACACCACGGTGCGCGTGCTTTCCCCGGCATTCACGTCAAACGCAATCGATCCCGCCCGGTACCGGTCCTCCCCCAGTTCGATGACCCGGCCGTCGCCGGTAGTCGTGACACGGCCAACCTGCAGCAAAGGGCTCGAACGCCGCACCCCCAAAAGCTCGGCGTCGTGCTTTGACGCGGCCGCCACCTCAATCCTGTGGTTTCCCAGCGCCACGGTGATACCGGCGTCGGAAAGGGCCGCGGTGGTGGAGACGGCTTCGTCGGGGAGCGCCTCGATGAGCGAGGCAACCCACGGCGCCCAAACGGAACGCTCGATCATCACCGGCTGGCCGTCGAGCGTGCGCAACCGGGTGATGGACAGCAGCGGCTCGCCCAGCCCGACGCCGAACACTTGGGCTTCCCGGGCGCTCGCCGGCCGGCGTTCGCGGTCGGTGACCTGCCCGCCCGGTGCCCGGCCTCCGGCCTGCGCCCACTGTGCAAACGACTGCATCTGTTCAAACCCCTGGCTTTGGTGGCGCGCTTGGACGAACCAACCGCCACGCGGGCTGGAACGGACCAGCGACTGCCGTGCCAGTTGGGCCATGGCCCTGCGAACCAGGCTGCGGGTGACGCCATACTCTGCCGCGAAGGAGACTTCGCTTGGCATCTTGCTTCCGACGGCGAACTCCCCCGCGTCGATGCGCTGGCGCAGTTGGGCCGCGATCGAGGAATATCCGGTGCCCGCCGGCTGCCGCGCCTTGCCCTGACTAGTCATGCTGCCATCATCTCAAACAACGGTTTGCCGTAGACGGGGGCAGCCAGAGACGGCCCTTGCCGGGGTCCGCCGTCGCTGTGAGACTGATGGCATGGCGAATTCCATAGATGTGTCCTGGCAGTTGGATGACATCACCATGGCGGGAACCATTGTCCGGCCCGACGGCGATGGCCCGTTCCCGGCGGTGGTCATGGTGGCCGGGAGCGGGCCCACCGACAGGGATTGGTGCTCTCCCATGCTCCCCGGCAGCAACGGCAGCGCCCGCCTGTTCGCCGAGGCGTTTGCCCATGCCGGAATCGCGTCGCTGCGCTATGACAAGCGGGCGTCCGGGCCCCACGCCATGGACAACGTCATGAAGCTCTTTGGCAAGGTGAGCATGCAATCCCATCTTGACGAACTGGTCGCGGCCGTCCAGGCGCTTGCGGGACAAGACTTCGTTGACCCGACAAAAATTGTGGGACTTGGCAACAGCGAAGGCACCCTCCACGTGCTCCACTACGCCACAAGCGCCCAGGCTGTTCCCTTCACCGGGCTCGTGCTCGCCGCCCCGCCGGGCCGTCCGATCGAAACAGTGCTGCTGTCCCAGCTCGCCCTGCAATCGGCACAGTATCCCGGAGGGGCCGAGCTCATGCCCAAGGTCAAGGAGGCCGCAGCGCGTTACACGGCCGGGGAGCCCATAAACCCCGATACCGCCCTGCCCGACAGTGTAAAAATGGTGCTGGCCAGTTTCGAAGCCCCGCCAAATCTTCCCCTGGCCCGCGAGTTGTGGAATGAATCCGCGTGCGATTCCCTCAGGCTGGTCCGGGTCCCCACCCTCGTGTTGATAGGCCGGCACGACGTACAGATCGATGCCCGCGCCGACGGCGACCCCCTTCAGGAGGCCGCCGCCGGGATGGCCAATGTCGCCTTTGCGTTCCCGCCCAACGCCAACCACGTGTTCAAGGAGGACACCCGCACGCCTGCCGAAGTCGCGGCGTCGCCAGGCAATGGCTACAACGAACCCGGCACGCACCTGGACCCTGAAAGTGTGCAGATCATCCTGGACTGGCTGGGGCGGACCTGGGACGTGGCGCCGGACTGAGGCGGAGCAACTAGTCCTGTACCGATTCTTCTCCGTTGGCCGCCGCCTCAATCCAGTCGACGGCCCCGTCCGTGAGCAGGAAGCCTGCCGAGTCCTCGTCCCATGTCCAGGGAGCATCAGCCGCTGGGCCACCCGCCGCGGCGGTGATCTCCTCCAGGACTTCAGGGGGCACCACAGTGCCATTGTTGTTGATCAACCATTTCCGGGTTGACGGCTCAAGTCGTGGCCACCACTGATCAATGCTCATGGCACCATTCTCACACCAGCGCGGCGGAGTGGGCCACAGGGAATATCGATGCCCCGTGGCGGGCAGGCAGCCGCGGAAGCTACGCCGTCGCCCGGCCTATGGGTGCCCGGTGGTATTGCTTGGGCGCATAGTCGACCGTGACGCCTAGTGCCGCGGCCGCCCGCAGCGGGAAGTTGGGGTCACGGAGGATTTCCCGTCCCACCATCACGACGTCGGCCAGCCCGGTCGCGACGATTTGCTCGGCCTGGTGGGGCTCGTCAATCATTCCGACGGCGGCTGTCGGCACCCCTGAGGAGGTCCGGACCGCGGTGGCGAACGGCACCTGGTATCCCGGACCCGCCGGAATGTGCGCGGTGGGGACGTTCCCGCCGGAGGAGATGTCGAAGAGGTCCGCCCCGTGGTCGGCGGCCCACCGTGCAACCGTTTGGGTGTCCCCAAGCGTCCAACCGCCCTCGACCCAGTCGGTGGCGGAAAAGCGCACCACCAGCGGGACGTCGTCAGACACGGCCGCCCGGACGGCGTCGATGGTTTCCAGGAGCGCGCGGGCCCGGTTGGCGAGCGTCCCGCCATAGTTGTCGGTGCGGTTGTTGCTCAGTGGGGAAAGGAATTGGTGCAGGAGGTAGCCGTGGGCTGCGTGGATTTCAAGGAGGTCGAACCCCGCGGCGACGGCCCGGCGTGCGGCGTCCGCAAAGGCAGCGGTGATCTCGGCTATGCCGTCGACGGTGAGGGCGGCGGGTTCGTCGTAGCCGTTGAAGGCGATGGCGCTCGGGCCCACGGTGGGCCAACCGCCGTCGTCCGCGGGGACGCTGCCGCGGCGTTCGTCCCAGGTGCGGAAGGTGGATGCCTTGCGGCCGGCATGGGCCAGCTGGATCCCGGCGGCGGCGCCCTGCGAGTGGATGAATTCGACAATCCGGGCGAAGGCCGCGCCCTGGGCGTCGTTCCAGAGGCCGAGGTCCTGGGGTGAGATGCGGCCCTCGGGAACCACTGCCGTGGCCTCGGTGAACACGGCACCGGCACCACCCCTGGCGAAGGATCCCAGGTGGACCAGGTGCCAGTCGGTGGGCATCCCGTCCTGCCGCTCGGCCGAATATTGGCACATGGGCGTGACCCAGAGCCGGTTGCGGACGCTCAGGCCCCGCAGGGTGATTGCTTCAAAGAGTGCGGATGTCATGGGGCTGGACTTCCTTCTGCGGTTGGCGTCACGGTTTTACAAAGGCAGGCCCAAAGCCCTTTCGGCATTGCGCAACGACGGGAGTGCGGGCTCGAAGATGGCTGTCGCAATCTCGGCGGAGCGCTCGGCGGCGTCGTCCACATGGGTCAGGAAATCGGTGTCCGACGCCGGCCCGCAGAGGTCGGAGATGCCCCGGATGGACAGGAACGGGGTGTCATGCACATAGCAGGTCTGGGCGATGGCGGCCGATTCCATGTCCGTTGCCAGAACGCGCGGGAACTGGCTGGTGATGCGTCCGGCCCGTTCGGGGCCAACAAATGAGTAGCTGGAGACAATGAGTCCCTGGTGCACCGTCTGCCCCGGGCGGTGCCCGAGCGGCTCAACCGCACTGGCCTCCA
>JBAUMA010000175.1:0-15031 GCA_049578485.1 Specibacter sp. | reverse complement strand
CTCTCGCCATGACCGGCGCCGGCCAAGTTTTCTGGTTCGGCTTGGCGGCCTTCGCGATGCTGGCCCTCGGCCTGGCCATAAAGCGCATCGTCCCGGTCCGCGCACAGAAGCCGTAGCCGTAGGCATGGAGGCCCGTGATCCCGGGAACCGTGAAAGTGATTCACGGCTCCCGGTACCACTTGCCCCCTACTTGATGGCCGCCGTCGACGCCGAGTCCCGGGACGCCGTCGTATAGCCGGTTTTGGAACCCGTGACACGCACCTTGATGGTGCCGGCCCGGTCGGCAGTGACGAGCTTGTACGTTTTTGCCGTGGCCCCCGCGATGGCTGTCCCCGAGCGGTACCACTGGTACTGCAAGGTTGCCCCCGTGGTCCAGGTGCCGGGGTTCGCCGTCAAGGTGGAAGCGACCAGCAAGGTTCCGCTGATGGTCGGGACCGGCGCCACAAGCGTCGCCGGCTGCGGCGTGAAGGAGAAGTCACGAATGACAACGGATTCCGGTGCAACGTGCGCCGGGTCGCCACCGCCACCGCCGGTGACCCAGAGGTTGAAGTGGATGGCTTCCTTGGCCGGCACGGGGACGGTGGATCCCTGCATCACCGTCCGCTTGAGCAACGTCCCCGAGTAGCCCTCGCCGGCGTACGTCTCAAAGGTCAGCTTGCCGGGTTCCCACACCATCTTGTGGGTCAGGATGGGATCATCCGTGGTGGCAAAGGTGATGGTGCTGTTTCCCTGTCCCGGCGGCTTGCCGGCGTCGAACCAGTAGCCGTGGCCCTGGGTGACGGGCCAGGATTCACCGTAGGCCGCGCCGCCGCCCCATGCCGATGCTTCGCACAAGTCAATTTCGTTGAAACCCGGCGTTGCATCGGGATCGTAGGTGAACAGGCATCCCCAAACAACCTCCTTCTGGAGCATGCTGACGTTCTTCTCAACTGTGGTGCTGTACGTTCCATACCCGAATCCCTGGCGCGAGGACTGGAATTCCGCACCCGCCGGCGCAGAGCCGGTCGGGTTGGACAAATTCATGGTCACGTAGCCGTTCGCATCGGGACTGCTGACATTGGCGGCGTCAAAACTTTGGTTGTACTGTGGGGCGCCGCCCCAGAACCTTTTCTGCCAGTTGAAGCCCTTCCAGGCAAAACTGGCCACCGGACCCGGATCGTCCGCCATGGGAGTGGTGTCCGCGGCGTGGGAAGGAACCGCTCCCATCACCATGCACAGGCTCACCGCCGCGAAAAAGGCGGAGATTTTTGTCCCGTTCGAAAGAATGCCCACGCCGGCGGGCTTGGATTTGTTCCCCATTCGGAGACGCGTGATGACCGTCCGTGACATAGCTGAGACCTCCACTGTTCGGTAACCCGGTGACCGCCATGGCCCCGTGGTTGGCAAACCGGCACAATCCGGGTTGCGTCAGATGCGGGCATTGACCCGGACCCTTTCGCCGCACACCCCACCCAAAGCATGCGGTTCCTTTGATTATGTGGCACGTCACACGTTTTCGGCAGCCGCCAGACTGGCTTTCTGTTCGCAGCGTTGGCCGTGATGGTTACCTTGGAGGATTTGAACGCGCCGGCGGTCAACGAGACGCGGGAAGCAGTTCCGCAGCAGGTGGCGATCGGTTCGGGAGAGGTGCCACCCGCTGCGAAAGGGCGAGGATTAGTCTTGCTAGACCGTGAAGCTGGCGTCGTCGTTAAGATCCACGTTCTTGGTTTCGGGACCCATGGTTGCACCGATCCAAACCAGGATGCCGGCGAAGCAGATCATCGCGGCTACGGCAATCCGGTCCGGCATGAAGTTGCCGAGGGCCTGGATATAGAATGCGTAAAACGCCGGGAGAATGACGGCGAGACTGTAGCCGACGCCATAACCGCTGGCACGGATGCTGGACGGGAACCTCTCACAAAGGTAGGCGCCCACGGGTGCAAAGACGCACAGGCTGGTGACTTGAACCAGAACCGCCAACAATCCTGCCAGGACCACGTTGCTAACGCCGACGGTCATGGTGGCGATGTACAGTCCCGGTGCGACGATGGTGATAACCACTGCATACCAACGGTAGAACCGTCGTCGGCCAATCTTCTGCGAGAGAAACCCGCATGCAACGAATGCGGAAGCGGTGACGAGCGGTGCAATGGTCATGATGATGCTGACAGTTTGATCGGGAATGTGTGCGTCTGTTTTGAGTCGGCCGGTGAGTACGGCGTTGCTCAAATTGCTCAGGATCCACATGCCGGTCATGAGAATGAAGATCTGAATGAGGCTGCGGCGGTGGACACCGCTAAAGAGCGACTTGATCGGGTTCTCCGCCTTGGTAGCCATCTCAGATCCAGGGGCGTCGTGGACGTTCTTCCGGTAGTAGAAAAACAGGAAGGTTGCCAGCAGGGCGCCCATGAAGAACGGGACCCTCCACCCCCAAACGGCGTAGGGGGAATCGTGACCTGCGGAGGGAATGAGCGACAACAGTATGAATGTGAGGAATGCCAGGCTGACGTTGGCAATGGACGCCATCGAGGTGATCATGCCACTCAACGGCCCGCGACGCTTCTTCGGCGCCCACTCCATGGCCAACGGGATGGCGACGGAGTATTCCCCACCCAGGAAGAATCCTCCGACGAATCGCAGTCCGATCAGCAACCCGAGACCAAGGTGCCCGGCGGTTTCAAACCCTGGCAGTAGAGCCATGAGCAAGGTCGCGGTGCCAAATCCTGCGATGGCGATAAGTGTAGTGAGCTGCCGGCCAGTCTTGTCTGCGATGTGCCCGAAGAAGGCGGCGCCAAGGGGACGCGCAATCAGGGTGGAAACGAAAATGAGGGAACTGAAAAGGGCCACTGTCTCGGGGGAGGTGCCTTCGCCATTGAAGTAGATCATGGCAGGTGCCAGGGTGATGACGGGCAAGAAGATATCGAATTGATCGACGAAGTAGCCGAAGATTCCACCACGGAGTGCTCCGCGGCGTTGTTTGTCGAGTGTGGCGTCGTTCTTCATTGAGGGTGCCAGCTTTGTTTGCATGGATTGCTTCCTGGTTCGTGCCCGTCTTTGGGCGGTGAAAGTTGCTTCCTAGGCCAGATCGAGGCGGCGTATGGTGTTGGCGAGGACGTGGACGCCGTTGCTGAGCTGTGTTTTGTCAGTGAATTCGTCGGGGCAGTGGCTGCGGCCGCCCTGTGACGGGACAAAGATCATGCCCATGGGTCCGAGGTGCGCCATGTGCGCGGCGTCGTGGCCGGCACCGCTGGGGATGGCTTCCCAGCTGTATCCGAGATCATCGGATGCAGCCGCGACGGTATCTTGCATGGATTGTGCCGCAGGCACCGGATCCTGATCGTTGAGCAGGTCAATTGCAACGTTGACGCCGCGGTTGGCTGCGTCGACGGCGATCTTCTCCGCGATGCTTCGCCGTGCGCCTGTGAGCCAGCTCGGGTCAATGCTGCGTATTTCAGCCCAAATAGTTGCAGAGTCGGGAACGACGTTGAAGGCTCCGTGCCCTGTGGCAATTCGGCCGGTTGTGCTCACACCATGGATGGGCGCACCGCAGCCAACGCGTTCAACGGTCAGAATTGCTTCAGCGGCTGCTATGAGTGCATCTGCGCGTTGATCCATGGGAGTGGTGCCGGCGTGGTCGGCTCGACCGGTAAAAACTGCCATCACACGTTCGATGCCCGCAATGGACGTTACGACGCCGATCTGGCTGCCGCTCCGCTCCATCATGGGGCCCTGTTCAACGTGGAGTTCGATGTAGGACTTGATGTCCCGGGGTTTCCAAGCCATTGATATTGCTTGGTTGGGGTCGGCGCCGAAACTGGCAATGGCGTCACCCATGGTTATGCCGTTTTCATCTTGCCGTGAGAGGTGGCTGGCATCCAGAACCCCGGCCACCGCCCGCGATCCCACGCAGCTGACGCCGAAACCGTTGGCCTCTTCGCCAAGGAAATCCATCACGAGCAGATCGCTCGTTAGTCGCGTCCCTGACTCTTGGAGGACCCTGGCCGCTTCAATTGCGCCGAGAACTCCAACGACGCCGTCGAATCGTCCGCCGGAGTGGACTGTATCCGTATGTGAGCCGGTGACGATTGCCGGGGCGTTCGGGTTGGTTCCCGGCAAGCGCCCTACGATGTTTCCGGCCGCGTCAATGTTGGCCTGGAGCCCTGCTGCGCGCATGCGGGCAAGCGTCCATGAACGTGAGGCTTTGTAGGGGTCCGAAAAAACTTCGCGGGTCCAGCCCGGACTATTTGAATCGACAATGGCGGAGAGATCCATGATCTCTGTCCAGAGCCTGTCGGCGTCTGGGCGGAGGAGATGTGCGTTCGGGTTGTTCATTGTGTTTCCATTTCAAAGTGGTGGTGGAATTACAGGCTCTTGTGCCACTTGGGCTTACCAGCCTTCCTCTGTCATCCATGCTGCGGAACCGGCTGCTGAGCCGAGTTCGCTGCCAAGTTCGGCGGCTGCCGTGCAGACGAGTTCAACGATCTGGTCTAGACGATGGCCGCTCATGCGTTGCTGGCGCCCTGCCACGCTCAGCGCGCAGATGCAGTGGCCATGCCTGAATACTGGGGCCGCGACGGCGACCATGAAAGGGTCGACCTCGCCTTCGCTCACCGAGAATCCGTTGGAACGGATGGATGGTAAAAGGACCTTCAACCGGCTGGCATCCGGTGTCATCGCGGTAAACCGTCGGGTGCTGTTTTCCTCGACGGCAGCCACGACGTCGGCCGGCGCGTAAGCCAACAGGGTGGTTGCGCTTGCGCCCGCATGAAGCGGGCGAACCGAGCCGCGGTAGAAGGACAAGGCGTCGGCACGTCGTGGAGAGAGCCGCTCAAGGCAAAGTGCGGCCATTTGAACCCGGACTGTCAGGATCACTGTTTCGCCCGTCTGGCCACACAGCCGGTTCAGCACGGGGGCCGCCACCTCCACCAGATGCTGCTTTTCCGTCTGTTCGTCCCGGCTTGATACACGCACCCCCGGGTAGTAGTAGCCATCCATCTCGTAGAGATAGTCGGTCTCGCGAAAGAGCTTGATGTAGCGGTAGGCCGACGAAGCCGGGATGTCCAGAGCAGAGGCGATTTCGTCGACGCGCATGCGGCCGTTGTCGGCGATCATCGTCAAGATCTTGAGTCCTCGGTTGAGGGAAGACAAACTCATCGCAGTTCCTTTCGTCGCAGCCGGGTAATGTTATTGCGCAGACTCGACTACGGTGCCGCGGCCTTGGGCGCCCTGCAATTCCGATCCATTCCAGACCACCTCACCCCGAGAAATGGTGGTCGTCACCCTCCCAGAAGTCTTCATACCTTGGTAAGGCGTCCAGCCGGCATTTGAGAACATGTCGGCCGCGTCAATTTCCCAGGTGGCGGTTGGGTCGAAAACGGCGATGTCAGCGTCGAAGCCGACACGAAGGCTTCCCTTGGTGTGTCCCACGCCAAATCGTTCTGCTGGGGCAGTCGTCAGGGACTTCACCGCGGCGTTGAACGCTTCGGGGCCCCGATCAAGGGCGGCGGACAAGGTTATGGCCATCGACGTCTGCACGCCAGGGGCACCGGAATGGTTGGCGAATATGCCCTCGTGGTCCTTGTACTCAGTCGGCCACGGGGCGTGGTCGGATGACACGACGTCGATTCTTCCGGAGGCCAACCGATTCCACATGCCGTCGCGATCGGCGCGCTTGCGCAGGGGCGGGTTGATCTTCAGGCGGCCGCGCTGAGCATCATGATCGTCCTCGGTGAACGTCAGGTAATGGGGGCAAGTCTCAAGTGTTACGTCCAAGCCCTGCTCCCTGTACCAGTTCACCAAGTCAACGGAGCGCGGGAGACTCAAATGGCACAGGTGCAGCTTGGCTGACTGTTCGAACGCTATTTCAAGTGCAGTCAGGACACCCATCGTCTCGCTAACCGGGGGGCGACTCCGGACGTGTGCCTTGGGATCCAAAGGGTTAAGTTCTTTTTCAATGGCGAGCATGGCCTGAACAATTTCGTTATTTTCGGCATGCACGGCAACTGTCCGTCCAGCACCGCCAGTCGCGGCCATGACGTTGCGGAGCTCAGCGTCGTCAATGCGGGGGAATCTGGCAGGGTCTGTGTTAAAAAGGGAGACCTTAAACCCGACCGCACCGGCATTGCTGATTGCTTCAGCAGCGCGCCAGCCGCCTTCCGGGGCAAGAGTTCCCATCATGGCGACGTCAACAAATGCTTCTCTTTCAACGAGATCGCGCTTGACCTTGATGCGCTCCACGGAGTTGATCGGACCGGAAAGATCGAACGGCATTTCGACGATTGTGGTTACTCCTCCAGCCGCGGCAGATCGAGTTGATGCGGCCACGCCTTCACCGGGATGCGAAAGGGAATGCACGTGTGCGTCGACCATGCCAGGTATGAGGTAAGCGTTCCCCATGTCCAGCTCGCGCTTTGCGCCGCTGGTCACTGACGGGTTGGTGATTGCAGTGATTCTTCCGCCCGAGATGTGGACTTCCTGCCGCGTCCACGCATCGCCGGACTGCACGAGACCACGGACCACTAGATCGAGATTTGCTGTGTTCATAACCACAGCATCTCAATGCGCGGGGATAGTGAAAATATGATTCCTACAGAATGAGAATAATGGGTGTTGGTGGTCTGGTTGCCAACATTGGCGTCGGGCCTAGCCGACAGCGTTCGTTTCAAGTCTTGTCCTATGGTCGGAGCTGTGGTTCCTCCTGTTGCAGGGTTTTCCGGTTACGCTGAAACGCACATGTAGAGGACAGGGGTGCACGATGACGGAATCGACGGCGGCTTTGGTGTTAGCCGAGCTTGCTGCACTCGAGGACCCGAAAGCGCGCGCCATCAACGAGAAGCACGGTGATGACCACGGGGTGAACCTGGGCAAGTTGCGCGCCGTCGCGAAACGGCTCAAGACGCAACCGGACCTTGCCCGCGAGCTCTGGGAAACCGGCGACACCGCGGCGCGGCTGGTGGCGCTGCTGATCTGCCGGCCAAAGGATTTTGCGCGTGACGAGCTGGACGCCATGATGCGCGAGGCCCGCATCCCCAAGGTCAACGACTGGTTCGTGAACTATGTGGTGAAGAAGAGCCCACATGCCGAAGCGCTGCGCGTGGCCTGGTTCGCCGACCCCGACCCGGTGGTGGCCGCCGCCGGCTGGGCCCTGACGAGTGAACGCGTGGCGAAGAAGCCCGAGGGCCTGGACCTTCCGGGGTTGCTGGACATCATCGAGGCGCAGATGAAGGATGCCCCGGACCGCCTGCAGTGGGCCATGAACAACTGCCTGGCCCAGATTGGGATTGAGCACGCCGGGCTCCGGGCCCGTGCCCTCGACATTGGTGAGCGCCTGGAAGTCCTCAAGGACTACCCGACGCCGCCGAACTGCACCTCCCCATTCGCACCCATCTGGATCAACGAGATGGTGGGCAGGCAACAGGAAGCCTCAAGCCCCGCCTAATGTCATGACGTTTTCGGGTCCGATGTCATCGAGCGGATAGCCGTTGGGGTAGAGGCGGGTGCCTGCCTGGCCCGGCATGAAGTGTGGCTCCGTTTTCAGGGCACGACGCCGGTGGCTTGCGTTGCGTGCCTTCAGCACGTTCCTCAGGATTGCCGTGGACGGCTTGGTGGCCCGGGGCAGGCCGAGGGCGTCGGTGAGGCGGTCGTCGTCGAACATGGCCGTGAGCATTGTCTTCGCCAGAGGCCTGGCAGGTGCGGGGAGCCTGGATTTGAGGACCTGGACGGTGACGGCCATCGGCTCGCCGCCGGCGGGAGAGTGGGCGATGTTTTCGCGCTCATAGCGGTCAAAGAAACTGTTCGGCCCCGGCGAATGTTGTCGGGATGGCGGCGATGTTCATGCGCGTGCCGAGTTCCCGGCAAAAGCGCGTGGCCGCTGTTTCCTCCGCGGCGGTGGGTGCCCGCCAGGCATGCATGCGGGCCCAGCGGATGGGTACCACTAAGAGTGTGAGCAGGACGAAAAGGAAGTCGTCGTTGCTGCCGGGGACGTGGCAGCGGGTGTGGTTGAGCAGCCGGATCATGTGGCGCCCGCGGTCGCTGTCGAATCCGCAGCTGATGAGTTCGTAGACCACTATGGCGGTGTCGTAGGAGCGCTTCATGGGGCGTTGCGTTATTTCGCCGTTGTGGTGCAGCGTTGCGGCAATGCCCGGGATGGCGAAGTTGCGGTAGTACGCCAGAAAGAATCCGAGCTCGAAGTCGGCGGCGAGATCGAAGAGGATCATCTGCCGGTAGGTGGCTTCCCAGTCTTTGGGATCCGCGTTGGCTTGTCGCCGGGCGCTCCGGGCAAGGCTGCCGTGGATTTGCCTCGCGAGGCACCCTGTCACTGCACGCAGAGAATTTCGATGCCGTCCATGGATCCTGCGTGGTCGGCTAAATCCATCGTAGAGCCCTTCCGCCGGGAGCAGCCGGGCGGTCACCGACGGATGTCCGGCCCCTCACGCTAAAGTAGGCATTGGGGCGACGGACGATTGAGGGCCGCACGGTGAAGGAAAAACCACTGCACCCCCACACGAAATTTGTCGCTTTCCTGTGCCCACTGCATCTTGAACGGAGCCGACCGTGGCTTTCAAAACCGCCGCTCCGAGCCCGGCGCCCACGCCCGATGAACTCCAGTCGGTCTGGGGCGCCCTCCGGTCCCCGCGCCGGCTGAAGACTGAAGTGTTGGGCGGGCTCGTCGTTGCACTGGCCCTGATCCCGGAAGCCCTGGCATTTTCCGTCATCGCCGGTGTGGACCCGCGGATCGGGCTTTTTGCCGCCTTCACCATGGCGGTGACCATCTCCATTGTGGGCGGGCGGCCCGCCATGATCTCCGCGGCCACCGGCGCCGTCGCCCTGGTCATTGCCCCGCTGATGAAGAGCCACGGCCTGGACTATCTCATTGCGGCCGTCATCCTGGCCGGAGTCTTCCAAATGGTCCTGGGCCTGGCCGGCGTCGCGAAACTCATGCGGTTCATTCCGCGCTCGGTCATGGTCGGCTTCGTCAACGCCCTGGCCATCCTGATCATCCTTGCCCAACTCCCGGAACTGCTCGGGGTGCCCTGGATGGTCTACCCGCTGGCCGCCGTCGCGCTCGCGATCCTCTACGGCCTGCCCCGGCTGACGAAGGCAATCCCCGCACCGCTGGTGGCCATTGTTGTCCTGACCCTGTTCACCGTGCTGGACGGAGTCAACGTCCCCACCGTTGGGGACAAGGGCGCATTGCCGGACAGTCTTCCCACCCTGTTCCTGCCCAACGTCCCGCTGAACTGGGAGACGTTCAAGATCATTGCCCCGTTCTCGCTGGCCATGGCGTGTGTGGGACTGCTGGAATCCCTCCTGACCGCCAAGCTGGTGGACGACGTCACCGACACCCGGTCCTCGAAAACCCGCGAGGCACTGGGCCAGGGCGTGGCCAATGTGGTCACCGGGTTCTTTGGCGGCATGGGCGGCTGCGCCATGATTGGCCAGACCATGATCAACGTCAAGGCCGCCGGCGCCCGCACCCGCATCTCCACCTTCCTTGCCGGCGTCTTCCTGGCCGTTCTGGTGGTGGCCCTGGGCAATGTTGTCGCCTTGATCCCCATGGCGGCACTGGTGGCCGTCATGATCTTTGTATCGCTGGCCACCTTCGACTGGCACA
This sequence comes from Specibacter sp., assembly GCA_049578485.1. Classification (GTDB taxonomy): domain Bacteria; phylum Actinomycetota; class Actinomycetes; order Actinomycetales; family Micrococcaceae; genus Specibacter. The sequence goes on along the minus strand of JBAUMA010000175.1, from coordinate 5,439 downwards.
GCATCCGCCCCGCCACGTTGAAGATGATGCCCAAGAGTGAAACGGCCGTCATGGCGGCCACCGTGGCCGTGGTGGTACCCACGCACAACCTGGCCATCGGTGTGGGCGTCGGCGTATTGCTCGCCATGGTCCTGTTCGCCCGGCGTGTGGCCCACCTGGTCACCGTGGAACGGGCCGTCACCTTCATCGATGGCCGCGAGACGGCCACCTACCGCGTCGACGGGGAGCTGTTCTTTGCCTCCTCCAACGACCTCTACTTCCAGTTTGACTATGCGCTTGACCCGGAGAACGTGGTCATCGACATGCAGGCGTCCCATCTGTGGGATGCCTCAACGGTGGCAACGCTCGATGCGATTGAGGCAAAGTACCGCCGGCAGGGAAAGCATGTGGAGATCACCGGCCTCAACCAGGCCAGTGCCCGGATGCATGAGCGCCTCGCCGGAAAACTTGGCGCTGAAGCCTGACGGCGCCTCCGCTGCTGAACTGGGGCACCCAAGCTGCCAGCCGCCGTCGTTAGAATCAGGCTGGACATACCAACAATGGAGGAAATTCCCATGCGTGCAACCATGATTTACGGTCCCGGCGACATCAGGGTCGAGGACCGCGACTACCCCGAACTCAGGATGCCCGACGACGTGGTGGTCAAGGTCAGCGCCGCGTGCGTGTGCGGCTCGGACCTGTGGCCGTACCGTGGCGTGAAAGCCGTCAAAGGACCCGAAGCCATCGGACACGAATTTGTCGGCGTGGTTGAGAGCGTCGGTACGGCCGTGACGGATATGGCCGTCGGCGATTTTGTGATCGCACCTTTCGTGGACAGCTGCGGCACGTGCCCGCAATGCCGCAATGGGGTCACCGTGGCGTGTGACCACATTGCCGGCTGGGGCGATGTCGACGAACACGGATTCTTCGTGGACGGGGCGCAGGGGCAGGCGGTGCGCGTACCTCAGGCCGAGGCCACCCTGGTCAAGGTTCCGGGCGTCACCGAGCCCGATGCGGCCCTGATGGCCAGCCTCCTGACGCTTTCCGATGTGATGGCCACCGGTCACCACGCCGCCGTCAGCGCCAACGTCGGCCCCGGCCGGACAGTGGTTGTGGTGGGCGACGGCGCCGTGGGGCTGTGCGGTGTGCTGGCGGCCAAGCGGCTCGGGGCCACCCGGATCATCGCCATGTCCCGGCACCAGGACAGGGCCGCGCTGGCCACGACATTCGGTGCCACCGACATTGTGGCCGAACGCGGGGACGACGGCGTCGCAGCGGTGCGCGAGCTGTTGGGCGGCGTCCTGGCGGACTCGGTCCTGGAATGCGTGGGCACCAAGGAGTCCATGGAGCAGGCGTTGCACAGCGTCCGGCCGGGCGGAAGCCTGGGCTTCGTGGGCGTTCCGACCGGCGGTGCCGAAATTCCGCTCCGCTACCTCTTCGACTCCAACATCCACGTGGCGGGGGGCATGGCCTCGGCCCGGACGTACATCCCCGAGTTGCTCGAGGACGTGCTGAACGGCTCGATCAACCCGGGCTTGGTCTTTGATTCGACCATGCCGCTGGAAGAGGCGGCCGAAGCGTACCGGGCCATGGATGAACGCCGTGCCATCAAGGTCCTGCTCAAGCCCTGATCCCCGAATACCTGCGGCGAATAAATAGTTCTGGACAAATTAAATTGTCGGTGGGATGCTTGGAGCATGTTGGACATAGCAGTGATCGAGGATGCCGCCGCCGCCGAGGCGTCGCTTGACCCCATCCGTTCGCTGTTGCTGGCCGAATTGCGCATCCCCGCCTCGGCCGCCACGGTGGCCGCCAGGATCGGTCTGCCCCGGCAAAAGGTGAACTATCACTTGAAGGCGCTGGAACGGCACGGGCTGGTGGAACTGGTGGAGGAACGCCGCAAGGGCAACGTGAGTGAGCGGATCATGGCGTCGACCGCGCGGTCCTTCGTGATTTCCCCGGCTGCGCTTGCCGGTGTCGACCCGGACCCGGCCCTGGCGCCGAACCGGATCTCCGCCCGCTGGATGCTGGCGGTGGCCGCCCGGCTGGTGAAGGATGTGGGGACCTTGATCACCGGGGCCGACCGCGCCAACAAGCGGCTGGCAACGTTTGCCCTGGACGGCGAACTGACCTTCGCCACCGCCGCCGAGCGCGCGGCGTTCATCGGCGAACTGTCCTCAACCATGGCGCAGCTGGTGGAAAAGTACCACAGCGCCAACGCGGGCGGCGGGCGCAAGCATCGGCTCGTCGTCGCGCTTCACCCCAGCGTCAAGGCGCAAGAACCCCAACCAAACGCCGGAACACCCGGCCGCATCGAGGAGCAATGATGGGCAAGGAATTCAATATCGTCCACGAGTCGGAGATCGACGGGACGCCGCAACAGGTGTTTGACGCCGCCACCCTGGGCAATTCTGGCTGGATGTGGCCCATGGAGATCGAGCCGAAGCTCGGCGGCGCCGGCCCGTTTGGCAGCACCGTCACCGTGTGGGAACCCCCGCACCGCTTCGCCAACCACATGGAAGGCGAAGGCGGCTTCTTCAACACCCTCGAATACGACATCTCCGAACGGCCCGACGGAAAATCCTGGCTCCGCTACGTGCACAGCGGCATCTTCTTCGAGGACTGGGACAAGCAATACGACGGCGCAGCCAAGCACACGGCGTTCTACCAGCACACGCTGGGCCAGTACGTGAAGTTCTTCGCCGGACGGCAGGCCGCCTTTGCCGATGTGCAGGGGCCCGCCGCATCAGGTTCGCCCGAGGCGTTTGTGGCCGTCAAGGCGGCCCTGGGCATTCACGACGCCGGGGCCGGCGGACACGTCAGCGTCGCCATTGCGGGGGTCGGGACGGTGGACGCCGTAGTGGACTACCTGGATGAGAACTTCGTGGGGTTGCGCACCGAGGACGCCATGTACCGGTTCTTTGGCCGGAACGCCTTCGGCGCCGTGGTGGGCATGACCATCCACCTGTTCGCCGACGGGGCAGATGCCGAAAGCGCAGGAGCCGCCTGGGGAGCGTGGCTGAACGGGCTGTACTCCTAGCCCGACGCCCGGTGCCCCGGTGGTCGAGCTTGTCGAGACCGGGTGGCGGCAGGGCGATAGGCTCGGGGCATGGCTGAAAATACCCCCAACACCGCCCCTGTCGACGCTGCCCGTGAAGGTGATCCGGGGCCCGGCGCGACGCCGGAGGTCACGGACGACTTTGCCACCCGATCCCACACCCTGCCTTCGGGACGGGGATACACCAGCACGGCCGGGCGCTTGGTGTTGCGCCAGGAAGCCGACGAGGACGGAAAGTCGAAGGGCTTCAAAGCCAAGGCCGAGATTTTCATGGTCAGCTACGTGCTGGATGCCGAAACGGACGCCCCGGCGAGGCCCCTGGTGTTCGCGTTCAACGGCGGCCCCGGCTCCTCCAGCGTCTGGCTGCACATGGGCCTGTTGGGGCCGCGCCGGGTGGACAGTGGCGATGTCGGAGCATTGACCCCGGCGCCGTTCGCCCTGGTGGACAACCCGAACACGATCCTGGAGCACGCCGACCTGGTGCTGATCGACCCCGTCAACACCGGGTTCTCCCGTGTGGTGGACGGCGGCACGGCAGATGAATTCCATGCGTTCATCGAGGACCGCGACCTGGTGGCCGAGGTCATCCGGCTGTGGACCACGCGCAACAGCCGCTGGCTGAGCCCGAAATACCTGGTGGGGGAGTCCTATGGGACGCTGCGCGCCGTGGCCGTTGCCGCCCGCCTTTTTGACGCACACGGCATGGCCATCAACGGCCTGGGCCTGATCTCCACGGTGCTGAACCTGTCCACCCTTGATTTCCAGCCCGGCAACGACACCCCGTATGCCCTGCACCTTCCCACCTACGCCGCAATCGCGCACTTCCACGGCCGCCACCCGGGCCGCGAACTGGAGGATCTGGTGGCCGAGGCCGAGGCGTTTGCCGGGCGCGAGTATGGCCACGCCCTCACCCAGGGTGCTCGGTTGGAGGAGGCCGAACTGGCCGGCGTCGTACAGCGCCTCAGCGAGCTGACCACGCTCAGCGAGGACTTCATCCGGCAGGCAAACCTGCGTTGGGACTACTCCGAGTTCTCCGCCGAACTGCTGCGGGGCCAAGGGCTGACGGTGGGTCGGATCGACGGCCGATTCACGCAGCGGCACCTGCGCGGACACGCCTCCGTGAACTGGGACGACCCCTCCATGGCGGCCATCACCGGCCCCTTCGCCGCCGCCATCAACCACTATGTGCGCGCCGAACTGGGATACGCGAACGACCTCCCCTATGAGGTGCTGACGGGCCGCGTCCACCCATGGAGCTATAAGACTTTTGAAGGCGCGCCCGTGGATGTCACGGGGGACCTGGAACGGCTGCTGAACTACAACCCGGCCCTGCGCGTGCACGTGGACTACGGCTACCACGACGGCGCCACGCCCCACTTCGCCGCCGAATACGTGTGGGCGCACCTGAACATTTCAGACGAGGCGCGCGGCCGGTTCACCCACCACTACCACCAGGCCGGGCACATGATGTACCTGAAGGACGAGTGCCGGGAGGACCAGCTGGCGGCGCTCGCCGAATTCGTGGCGCCCCGCGCCTTCTGACGGCTTTCAGGCCGGCCGCAGGGAACGCACGGCACCTGCGGGCGTTCCGGGGCGCCGGCTGGCCCCGGCAGCAGCGATCAGCTGCCCAGGACCAGCGGGTTCCAGCCGCCCTTGCCGATCACTACCGAAGGGCCGAAGGCGTTCTTGCTGATGGAATAGTGCCGCAAGTCCCCCGTGGAGGTGCGGGCCAGGATGCCCTCGGCGTTGGTGCCCAGGTGGTTGCTGATGCCGGACAGGTGGTTCATGCCGCCCCAGCCGACGCCGATGACCCTGCGGGTTTCGGAGATGAATCCGCCCGTGCCGCTGCCGCGGTACAGCAGCAGCTGGCCCGCCGCATTGCGGGCCGCCAGGTCCTGCCGCTGGTCGCCGTCAAAGTCCACCCCGGCAATGGTCAGGGAACCCCAACCCTTGCCGATCAGCATCCGTGCGGCGAAATTCACGCCATTGACGTTGGGATAGAGGAACAGCTCGCCCGTGGCGCGCTGTTTGGCGATGATTGCCGGCAGCTTGTCCGCAGCGCGCCATTTCGACACCACGAGGTCAAAGGCGGCCCACCCGATGCCGATGCGCTGCCGTGCCTTGAGGGTGCCGTTGGCCTGGCCAAAACTGACCGTGAGGTCCCCGTTCTTCCAGACACCGATGATGTCCTGGAGGCCGTCGCCGTTGAAGTCGGTCACATCGATCTGCTGCGTCCCCGACCATCCGCCGGAGACGAAAGTGCGCTTCCATAGGTCCCCGCCGCGGGCCGAGGCATAAACGTAGAGGCCACCGTCGACGTCGACGGCCGCCACAACGCCGGCCCGGTCGTGTTGAATGCAGCAATTTCCACCGGCTCGCAGCAGTGGGCAGCCACGGTCAAC
>JBAUMA010000174.1:0-32387 GCA_049578485.1 Specibacter sp. | reverse complement strand
CCACAGTGGTGATCCGCCCCTCAACTTTGTGTCGGTGCCGGCCCACCCCCACCGATGCCGTCTCACCTTTGGCGCATTTTTCGACGACGCCGTCTCACCTTTGGTCCATATTTCCGGAACGCTGTCTCACCAAATCACGCACCGTCCGAGTTGGCATGCGGGAAGTGAGACGGCGTCGTCGGAAATAGCGCCAGACATGAGACGGCGTCGTCGGAAATGGCGCCAAAGGTGAGACGGCGTCGGGGCGCTGGGAAAGTTAGCGCTCGCGGCAGGCTGCGCCTTCGGAGGCCGGCGCCCTTGTGACCTCCAGGGCGAATGCGCCGGCATCATCGGTCACCAACTGGGGCTGGTATTCGTTGATGGGGCGCTTGTGGTTCAGGTAGGCGATGCAGCCGCGGGCGGCACCGATCTTTTCCAGGATGACTTCGACGGCGGGGACCGTCATCTCGCCCAGCGTCAACCCCACCGTCCGGTCCTGGCCGATCTCATCGCCGAGGGCCGTCGTCGAACGGGTAGCCAGAATGTCGGCGGCGGAGGCCCAGCGGCCCCACACGCCCTTGCTGGAGAGCAGCGTCGGTTCCTGGTTCACGGGCCGGGCGGCGGCGAAGTAGCGGGTGTCGAAGCGGCGGTGGGCAAAGTCGGGGCTGAGCCAGTGGCTGAGCGGCTTGAGCAGGTCCGTGCGCAGGGCCAGGCCCCGGCGTTCCAGCAGACCCGCAAAGGTGGTGTCCTGGGCGGCGATGGCCTCACGGGCCTTCATCCATTCCGGGCCGGAGACGCCCTCAACGAGGGAAGATGCATCGGGGCCTGCCAGCAGGATGCCGGTTTCCTCAAACGTTTCTCGGATGGCAGCCACCACGTGGCGTTTGGCCAAGTCAATGCTGGCGATGCCCAGGCCCTTGGCCCACTGCGCCGGTGAGGGGCCCACCCAGTCGGTGACGTCGTCGTCCGCGGGCTCAATGGTTCCGCCGGGGAACGCGACGATCCCCAGCGGGGAACTGCCTGGCCGGTAGGTCAAAAACGTCTGCAACCCGGTGGGGCTGTCCTTCAACAGCACCACCGAGGAGGCAAACCGCGGTTTGCCCGGCGTGCGTGCGCCGAAATCAACCCAGGCCTGTGCGGCCTCCCGTTGATCGACGTTCAGCGGAAAAATCCGCTTCCCTGCAGGCCGGATGCCCACTGGACTGTTACTGGAATTCGGCAATCAACTCAACCTCGACAGGTGAATCCAGCGGCAGGACTGCCACGCCGACGGCGGAGCGGGAGTGCACGCCCGCGTCACCAAACACGGTGCCGAGCAGCTCCGAGGCGCCATTGACGACGCCGGGCTGGCCGGTGAAGGAGGGATCGGAGGCGACAAAGCCGACAACCTTGACGATGCGGGTCACGCGATCAAGGTCGCCGATGACGCTCTTGAGCGCTGCGATGGCGTTGATGGCGCACGTTGCTGCCAGGGATTTTGCGTCCTCAGCTGAAACGCCCGCACCAACTTTGCCTGTCACTGTGAGTTTGCCGTCAACAAACGGCAGCTGCCCGGAGGTGTAGACGTGGTTGCCGGAGACCACGGCGGGCACGTACACGGCCACGGGTGCGGCCACGGCGGGCAGGGTCAGGCCAAGCTCGGCCAGGCGTGCCTCAATCCGGGAAGTTCCTTGATTTGACGCGGTTTCCACGGTTAGGCCTTCTCTCGCTTCAGGTACGCAACAAGGCCGTTTCCGTCCGGTCCGGTGACGACCTGGACCAGCTCCCAGCCGTCCTCGCCCCACTGGTCAAGAATCTGCTTCGTTGCGTGAATTATGAGCGGAATTGTGGCGTACTCCCATTTGGTCATGCAACAAAGCGTAGCCCTTCCCGGTAAACTGGGAAAATGGCTGCAAAAAAACACCCCATTTTCGATACCGCCACAACCCTCGGAAAAATTATGCTTTTCCTCGGTGTGAGCGCAATTTGTGGTGTCTTGGTGGCGGGAATCATGGTTCCCGCCGTTGCGCTGACGGGCAACACCGCCACCTCGTCCATCGACTTCTTTGACCAGTTGCCCGACGAGATGAACGTGGGCGTCCCCGCGCAGTCATCGAAGATCCTCGCCGCCGACGGTTCATTGCTGGCCACGTTCTACGACCAGAACCGTACCGAGGTCAAGCTCGCCAACATTTCACCGTTCATGAAGAACGCAGTGGTAGCGATCGAGGATGCCCGCTACTACGAGCACGGCGGCATCGACACCCAGGGCCTGCTGCGCGCAGTGACCTCGATGGCCCGCGGCGGAGACCGCCAGGGTGCATCCACCATCACCCAGCAGTACGTCAACAACGTCATCATCCAGACGCTCGAAGCCAATGGCGAAAAAGACAAAGTCAAGATGGGCTACGACAAGACCGCCGGCGACAAGGTCCGTGAGATCAAGCTGGCCATCGCCATGGAGAAGAAGTACTCCAAGGACGAGATCCTGCAGGGCTACCTGAACTGGGTGTACTTCGCCAACAACAACTACGGCATCGAGTCGGCCGCCATGTACTACTTTGGCGTGCACGCCAAGGACCTGACGCTGCCGCAGGCCGCAACGCTGGCCGGTGTGGTCAACCGCCCGTCGTACTACGATCCGGTAACCAACCCCGACAACGCGTTGTCGCGCCGCAACATGGTGCTGGACCGCATGCTCGCCCAGAAGATGATCGATGCCAAGGCGCACGACGCCGCCACGAAGGCCAAGCTGGTCCTGAAGGTCACGCCCAACAAAAAGGGCTGCACCACGGCCGTCCGTGGCGAGTACTTCTGCGAGTACGTGACGAACCTGATCGCCAACGATGCCAACTTCGGCAAGACCAAGGCCGACCGCGAAAAGAAGCTGTACCAGGGCGGTCTGACCATCAAGACCACGCTGGACCCGAGGCTGCAGGACGCGGCCCAGGCCCAGTTTGAGAAATTCACCCCCATGGCCAACAACCCCGACAGGATCGGCCAGTCCTTGGTGACGGTGCAGCCCAAGACGGGCAAGATCCTCGCCATGGCGCAAAACACGAAGCTCGACGCCCCCAAGAACCAGTGGAGCACCGAGTACAACTTCAACGTTGACCGGCTCGACAACAAGGGCCAGTCACTTGGCGGCGCCGGTGGCTTCGACGTCGGCTCGACCATCAAGCCGTTCACGTTTGCCGAGTGGCTGAACTCGGGACACAAGATCAACGACATGGTCGATGCCACGGTGCGCCGCTACCCTGTTTCGTTCAATTGGAAGAACTCCTGCGGCGTCACCACGGGTGCCTACGACAGCACCGATCCGGGCAATGCATCGCCCGATCTGCAGAACGCCGAAGAAGGCTATGGCTACACCCGGACCACGGCCCGCATGGGTTTGGTGTTGTCGCTGAACACGGCCACCTTTGCCACGGCCGCCCAAATGGATATGTGCAACATCCAAAAGATGATGTCGGCCACGGGAATCCACCTGGGCGAAGACCCCAACAAGCCCTACAACCTCGACAACTCCAGCAGCCTCATCGGCTCGGGCGAGGTTGCACCGGTGATCATGGCCTCCGCCTTTGCCACGTTCGCATCCGGCGGTATCCACTGTGACCCCATCGCCCTGGTCTCCATCACCAACGCCAAGGGCGACAAGCTTCCCGTTCCCGGCGCCAACTGCAAACAGACCGTCAGGCCCGAGGTGGCCGCCGGCGTCGTCTCCGTGCTGCAGCAGGTGCTGGTGAACGGCTCCGGTTACAAGATCCCGCTTCCATTCCCGTCAGGAGCCAAGACGGGTACCACCAACTCCTCACAGCAGACCTGGACCACGGGCTTCACCAAGGGCCTGGTGACCACGTCCTGGTTGGGCAACATCGTGGACAAGAACGCATCGAGCAATGACAAGTTGATTGCCGGCACGAAGATCCCCTACGTTGACGGTGCCACGTATGCCGGTGTGGCCTGGCAGAGCTACATGACCCAGGTGGCCGGCGGTTTCGACACCAGCGCTTTTCCTGCCCCGCCCGAGAGCATGGTGAACCCCATTGTGGTGGCGCCGCCGCCCTCGACGAACAATGACAAGAACAACGACAAGGGCAACAACAAGCCCACCAACAACGCGCCGACGCCGAAGAAGAAGGACTAGGCGGCCTCCGCCATGGGTTCCAAGCGCAACGCCCACCCCCGCCTCGCCGCGTTTGGCGCGGCGGCGGGGCTGGCCGCGGCCACCGGTGTTGGGTGTATCGCCTACGGGACGTTCATTGAGCGCAACTGGTTCACCATCCGGGAAGAGAGCCTTGCCATCCTGCCGGCGGGCGCCAAGCCCTTCAAGGTGCTGCACCTCTCGGACATCCACCTGGCCCCCGGCCAGCACAAGAAAACCGAGTGGCTGCGCGGACTTGCCGGGCTGAAACCGGACCTGGTGGTCAACACCGGCGACAACCTCAGCCACCCCGACGCCGTGGCGCCGCTGCTGCACGCGCTGGAGCCCCTCATGGACTTCCCGGGCGTGTTTGTGCCCGGTTCCAACGACTACTTCGCACCGCGCATGAAGAACCCGTTGCGCTACTTTGCCGGGCCTTCGAGCCAGCCGACCGGACCCAAGCACCGCCCCATCATCCTGGACACCGATTCCCTCCACACCGGCTTCGGCCTGGGCGGCTGGGTCAACCTGACCAACCGGGCGCAGTCCATCCCGCTCAACGGCATCCGCTTTGACTTCAGCGGCGTCGACGATCCCCACCTGAACCGTGAGCGCTACGCCGGCTGGCCCCGCGGCTCCGCATCCCAGGACAGCGCACCCCACGTGAGGATCGCCGTCGCCCACGCCCCCTACCAGCGCGTGCTGGACCATTTCACCACCGACGGTGCCGACCTCATCCTGGCCGGACACACGCACGGCGGCCAGGTCTGCCTGCCCGGCTACGGCGCCCTGGTCAGCAATTGCGATCTCCCCACCTGGCGAGCCAAGGGCCTGAATGACTGGGACGCCAACGGGAGCACGACGCCGGTCAACGTCTCAGGCGGCATCGGCACCTCCCGCATGGCCCCCTTCCGCTTTGCCTGCCGCCCGGAAGCCGTGGTCCTCACCCTGACCGCCAAGGCGCCTTAAGCGTTTGGGCGAACCTCACGGCTACGCGTTGCCAGGCATTGCATTAAGTTTGTCCTGACAATAAGATAATGAACGATGGTAGTTGAGGCTGCAAACCGCACGCCCACTGTTTTCGTGGCATTGCACTAGGAGTACGTCGTGGCCAACTCGCTCAACCTCAACATAGACCGTTCATCCCCGATTCCCCTGTACCACCAAGTGGTCAAGGGCATCGAGGACGCCATTCACAGTGGCAGCCTGGTCCCGGGCAGCAAGCTTGAAAACGAAATTGATCTCGCCGCCGCACTCAACCTGTCGCGCCCCACCATGCGCAAGGCCATGGACGAGTTGGTCAGGGCCGGATTGCTGGTGCGCAAGCGAGGCGTCGGCACCCAGGTGGTGGCCAGCCAGGTTCGCCGTCCACTGGAACTTTCAAGCCTCTTTGACGATCTGAGCGCGAGCGGAGGCAAGCCCAGCACCGATGTGCTGACGTTCTCCCACGTCGAGGCGGATCCTGTCATCCTTGAAAAACTCGGCCTGGCAGCGGGCGCCCTGGTGTACCATTTCACCCGCCTGCGCAAGGTTGACGGCAAGCCGCTGGCCCTCATGGAGAACTGGGTGCGCGACGACATCGTGGACATCGACGAGGAGGGCCTGGGCGAGCAGGGCCTGTACGGCATCCTGCGCAACGGCGGGGTGAACTTCCGCCTGGCACAGCAGCGGATCGGAGCCATGGTTGCCAACGACTACCAGGCCCCGCTGCTGGAAACCACGCCCGGCGCGGCCCTGGTCACCATGGAACGCACGGCCGTCGATGACACCGGGCGGATGGTGGAGACCGGCCGGCATGTCTACCGCGCGGACCAGTACAGCTTTGAAATGACCCTGGTGCAGCGCTAGGCGCCCACCCCGTCAACTAAAGGATCCTCATGACCAACTGGGTTTATCCGCTGGGCTCTGCCCGCGACGGCCACTGGGACCTGTCCCTGGGCACCAGCGATTCCGCCATCGCCGTGGACGGCTGGGCCCACACGGGGCTCAAAGTGGCCACCTTGGCCCCCGGCGCCGCCGTCGAACTTACCGCCGCCGCCGAGGAACGGATTGTGGTCCCGCTCAACGGCGCGTTCACCGTGACCGTGGACGGCGCCGCCTACGCGCTGGCCGGCCGCGACAGCGTCTTCACCGGCCCCTCGGACGTGCTGTACTCCGGCATCAACAAGGCCGTCACCATCAGCTCCAACGACGGCGGTCGGGTCGCCGTCGCCACGGCGCCGGCCCGCAACGGCTACCCCACCCGGCTCATCACGGCCGCCGAGATTCCGGTCGAATTGCGCGGCGCCGGCAACTGCTCGCGCCAGGTCCACAACTTTGGCACCCCGGCGGCCCTGGAGGCGGACAGGTTCATTGTCTGCGAGGTCATCACCCCCGCCGGCAACTGGTCCTCCTACCCGCCGCACAAGCATGACGAGGAAAAGGACGGCGAGACGGCCCTCGAGGAGATCTACTACTTCGAGACGCAGGTTGCCTCAGGCTCCCCCGCCCCGGCGGACGCGGACGCCGTCGGCTACCAGCGGGTCTACGCCTCCGATGAGCGTCCCATCGACGTCAACGCCGAGGTCCGCACGGGCGACACCGTGCTGGTCCCCTACGGCTGGCACGGGCCCGCCAAGGCCGCACCCGGCTACGATCTCTACTACCTGAACGTCATGGCCGGCCCCGGCCCGGTCCGTGAATGGCTCATCAGCGACGACCCCCACCACGGCTGGATCCGCCAGACCTGGGACGCGGCGAACATCGACCCGAGACTCCCCTTCAACTAGCCCGTCTGTGTTGCACTTATTGGACGAAATCGCCTCGTTTAAGGGGATTTTCGTCCAACAAGTGCAACACAGACCTAGGGGGCGACGCGGACCGGGGTTCCGGTCAGCAGCGACTCCTGGGCGGCGTCGGCAACCTTGGAGGCGGCCACGGCGTCCTCGGGTGTGCAGGGGTTGGGGCGCAAGCCCTGGATGAGTTCCACGAACGCCCGCAGCTCGCTGACATACGCGGCGTCGAAGCGCTCGGCGAAGCTCTGGTGCGGGGTGCCGGAGGGAAATACGACGCCGGCCTCTGCGGAGCGGATGGCCGTCTGCTCGTCCAGGCCCACCATGAGGGAACCCTTGGAGCCCTGGATTTCCAGGCGGACGTCATGCCCGGCGCCGTTGTAGCGCGTGGCCGAGACGGTGCCCACGGTGCCGTCGTCGAAGGTGATGAGGGCCAGGGCCGTGTCCACGTCCCCAACCTCGCCGATGGCGGGGTCGCCGTTGTTGGAGCCCCGGGAGTAGACCTCCACGATTTCCCGGCCCGTTAGCCAGCGCAGGATGTCGAAGTCGTGGACGGAGCAGTCGCGGAACAAGCCGCCGGAGGTGGCCAGGAATTCCACCGGCGGCGGCGTCATGTCACAGGTGTTGGCGCGCAGGGAGTGGATCCAGCCGAGCTCGCCGGCGTCGTAGGCCCGTTTGGCTTCCAGGTACCCGGCGTCGAAGCGGCGCTGGTGGCCGATTTGGACGGTGCCGCCCTTTTCCCGAATGTAGTCGAGGATCGGCAGCGACTCGGCCACGTTGACGCCGACGGGCTTTTCGCAGAACACGGGAATGCCGGCATCGACGCCGGCCTTGATCAGCTCCGGGTGGGTGGCCGTCCCGGTGGCGATCAGCAGGCCGTCAATGCCTGACGCGAGCAGTTCCGCCACGGATGGCACGAACTCGGCGCCCAGGCCGGCGGCGACATTGCGCGCGTGCTCGGCGGCAACGTCGGTGAGCTTGAGGGCCACCCTGACGTCGTGGGCGGCCAGCTGCCCGTTGAGGGTGGCGATGTTGTTGGCGTGCATGACGCCGATGCGCCCCACCCCGACCAGGCCAAGAGTGATTGTTTTCATGAAGAATCCTTAGTTGTTATTGGTCTCGGCAAGAAGAGGTCTCGATACGGGCCCACGCCCGCGAGGGCACCGCGGCGGGCTTGCGAGCCGTGGGAGCGGCTGGGGATCGACCACCGATTAGGCGACGGCGGCCTTGAAGTGGTGCTCGAGTTCCTCCAGGGATTTGCCGCGGGTCTCGGGCACAACCTTTTTGACCCAGACGATGGCGCAAAGCTGCAGCGCCACGAAAATGAAGAACGTGGTGGAGACGCCGATGCCCGCCACCAGTTGGGGGAAGAAGAAGCCGACCAGGAAGTTCACCATCCACAGCACGAACACGCAGATGCCCATGCCCACTCCGCGCACGTGCAGCGGGAAGATCTCCGCCATGGTCAGCCAGGTGATGCAGCCGATGAAGGCCTGCATGAACGCCAGGAACGTCACCATGAAGAACAACACCAAAAAGCCGCGCAACAAGCTTTCCGGAACCACCATGGACACAATCGAGATGGCGCACAAGGACGACGCCGTCCCCGTCAGCCCCATGATCAACATGAACTTTCGGGGCAGCCTGCTCATGAAGTACATGCCGGCAATGACGGCCAAGACGGAGACGACGCCGTTGAGGACGTTGGCGATCAGCGCGCCCCGGTCGCCGAAGCCGGAGGAGGAGAGGATGGTGGTGCCGTAGTACATGATGGCGTTGATGCCGCTGATCTGGTTGATGACGGCCATGCCCAGGCCCACCACGAAGATGCGCCGGATCCAGGGGACCGCCAGATCCTTCACGGTGCCCATGCTGGCCTTGTAGTCCTCGCGGGCGGCCTCGCGGACCTCGTCGAACTCGCCCTTGACGTCCTCGGGGGCGCGCGCCTTGCGCAGCACGTCCAGGACCTCCTCGAAGCGCCCGCCCGCCGCCAGCCAGCGCGGGCTTTCCGGCAGCACCAGCATGCCAAACCAGAGAATGACGGCGGGCAGCGTGGCGATGACGAGCATGTACCGCCAAATGTGTCCCGCCTCCGGAAACAGGTTCCCCAACAGGGCGTTGAAGGTGAACGCCAGGAACTGCCCCGTGACGATCATGAGCTCATTTTGGGTCACGATCCGCCCGCGCTGGGCGGCCGGCGACATCTCCGCCAGATACACCGGCACAATGACGGAGGCACCGCCGACGGCGAGCCCCAGGACCGTGCGTGAGAGCACCAGCAGCGCGGTGGTGGGGGAAAGTGAACAGCCGATGGTGGCGACGGTGAAGATGATGGCCAGGGCCATGATGGTCTTGCGCCGTCCGAAGCGGTCCGACAGGCGCCCGGCGGTGATGGCGCCAAAGGCGGCGCCGAGCAACAGGGTGGAGGTCACCAGGCCCTCGGTCAGCGGCGTCAGGCCAAGGTCGCGCTGCATGAACGGCAGGGCGCCGTTGATGACGCCGGTGTCGTAGCCGAACAGCAGTCCGCCAAAGGTGGAGAAGAGCGCCACCTTGCGCATGAACTTCTTGGGATTCGCCGATCCCGCGGGCACCGTGGCGGGCTTCCCCGCCGGCAGGTACGTCATGGCGTGGCCATTCCCTGGGCGCGGGCCACTTGGTCCTTGATGGTGGCCAGCTGGTAGCGCGAGACGTTGTCGGCGTCGTCGTCCTCGGCAAAGACGCTGGAGACCATCACGGTGTCCCCGCGGTCCAGGAAGCCGATCTCCGCCAGGCCGCCAAAGAACTCGTCCCAGTTCACGTCGCCGTCGCCGATCTTCAGGTGCTGGTGCACGCGGACGGGGTTGCCGGGCGGGTTGGTGATGTAGCGCAGCCCGTGGGAGGCGTGGTGGTCCATGGTGTCGGCCACGTGCACCAGGCGCAGCTTGTCGCCGGCGGCGCGCATGATTTCCAGCGGCGCATTCCCCATGTGGAAGCTGTGGGAGGCCACGTAAACCAATCCAACATTGGGGGAATTCAGGCCGCGAATGACGCGGATGGCTGCCAGGCCCTCCTCGACAAAGTCGTCCGGGTGCGGGTCGATCAGCAGGTCGATGCCCTCCCGCTCAATGATGGGCAGCAGCACCTCCATGGAACGGTAAAAGGCACGTTCGGATTCCTCGGCCTTTTCGGGACGTCCGCTGAACTCGGTGTTCATGGTCTGCACGCCCAGGTCCACGGCGATCTGGATGGCCCGCTTCCAGTAGCGCACGGCGGCCTCGCGGGCGTCCTCGTCCGGGCCCGACCAGCGCAGCACCGGCAGCACCGAGGCAATCTCGATCCCGGCGCCGGCCACGGACTTCTTCAGGGCGGCCACCAGGGCGTCGTCGGCCTTGGGGTGGTTGTAAAACGGGATGAAGTCCGGGTGCGGGGTCAGCTGCATGTAGTCGTAGCCGAGGTCCGCCACAAGCTGGGGGAATTCCAGCAGGCCGTGGCTGTGGTGGAAAGGCGTGGGGTCCAGGGCAATCTTCACGAAACTTCACTCCAAAGCATAGATAAATCTTAGGTTCAATGGTGCGGGAAGGGGCTGCGGACAGCCCCTTCCCGTGGTCCTAGTTGTAGAGGGCGGGCTTGGGTGCCAGCACGACGGCGGTCTTCGCCGCGCTCTTTTGGGCCTCGACTCCCGCTTCGCAACAGGCCGCGGTGGCGTAGCCGTCCCAGGCGGACGGGCCGCCAATCTCCCCGCGCAGGGCCGCATCCACCCAGGCCTGGACCTCGACGTCGTAGGCGGCGCCAAAGCGTTCCTCGAATCCGGGGGTGACGCGGCCGCCCCAGCGGCCCTGCGTGCGGACGTACGGGCCGGCGTCGTTGCCGATGTTCACGATCCCGTCCTCGAAAGAGGCCTGCGTGGCCACCTCGTAGCCGAACCTGGCGTTGACGTAGATTTCAACGTCGGCCAGCACGCCGGATTCGGTTTCAATCAACACGTGCTGGGGGTCGTGCTGGCCCTCGGGTGCGTTGCGGGTTGGCTTGCCCAGGCGGACCTGGACGGAGGTGATTTCCTCGCCGGTGAAGAAGCGGATCGCATCAAACTCGTGGACCACGGAGTCGTTGATGAGCATGGCGTTCGTGAAGCCGGGCGGGGTGTCGGGGTTGCGGTGCTGGTGGTGGAGCACCAGCAGCTCGCCCAGGCCGCCCTCGGTGATGATGGAGCGCAGGGCGGCATATTCGGCGTCGAAGCGGCGCATGAAGCCCACCTGGATGCGCTTGCGGCCCAGCTTGGCCTCGGCCTGGACCACCTTCAGCGCGCTGGCGGCGTCGGGGGTGAGCGGCTTTTCGCACAGGATGGGGATGTTGCGCTCCAGCGCCTTGAACAGGATGTCCTCGTGCAGGAACCCGGGGGTGGCGATCAGCACGGCGTTGACGTCGCCGTTGTCGAGCGCCTCCTCGGCACTGGCCAGGGCCACCGCTCCCGGGATGCCCTTGATGGCGGCCTCGGCGCGAGCCAGGTCGATGTCGACGACGGCGGCCACCTCGGCCCCGTTGATCTTCTCGTTCAAGCGGGCGATGTGGTCCGCCCCCATGCGTCCGGCGCCAATGACGGCGACGCGAAGTTTTTCAGTCATGACGTGCTTCTTTCTAGTTGACGGTGGTGCGTGAGCCGCAGCTGAGCAGGTAGTTGCGGGTGCGTTTGGCGATCGGCATCGGAACGTCGAAGGCGACGGGGTACATGTCTTGTTCCACAATGCCAAAGATCGGCCGGCCAAGCCCCTCCACGGCCTCTATGACGGCGCGCAGGTCCGGCAGGCCATTCGGCGGCTCCACCATGACGCCGGCCAGGTTTGCCGCCGCCCAGGTCATGTTCTCGGCGTTGACGCGGGCCAGCACCTCGGGGTTGATCTGCTTCAGGTGCAGGTAGCCGATGCGGTCCGGGTAATTGCGGATCAGGTCCAGAGAACTGGCCCCGCAGTATTCGGCGTGGCCGGTGTCCAGGCACAGGTTCAGCAGTGCCGGGTCGGTCTCGGCCAGCAGGTGCTCGATGTCGGCTTGGGCGCCCACATGGGAGTCGGCGTGCGAGTGGAACTGCTGCTTGAGCCCGAAGTCCTTGAGCAGGACCTCCCCCAACTTGTTGTGGCCCTCGAACAAGTCCGTCCACTGCTGCGCGTCCAGGGTGCCGCTTTCCACGGCCTCTCCGGTGACGTCGTCACGCCACATGGCGGGAATGACGACGACGTTCTCGCCACCCATGGCGGCCGTCAGTTCGGCCACCTTCCGGGCCGGATCCCAGGCCTCTTTCCACTGGGCCGCGCCGCGGTGGAAGGCGGTGAAAACCGTCCCGGCCGTGACCTGCAGGTCACGGTCCTTGAGCTCTTGGGCCAGGCGCGTTGGATCGTTGGGCAGGTACCCGTACGGGCCCAGCTCAATCCACTTGTACCCGGACTCCGCCACCTCGTCGAGGAAGCGCTCCCAGGGGGTCTGCTTGGGGTCGTCCGCAAACCAGACACCCCAGGAGTCCGGCGCGGTGCCGATGATCAGCTTGTTTTCAGTCATGAGGATTCTTTCCGGGTCTCAAAGGAGCGGTGGGGATCGGCCACCGGCGGCGGAGTCGGCGCTTCCGTAGGCGACGTCAAGGAGGCCTGAGGCCGCCTGCGGCCGATGGCCGGGAAGTCGCCGAGGGAATGCCTGCCCCGCGGCCGGGTCTCGACCACCGGGGTTAGTTGGAGGGGAAGTTATACGACGCGTCGGACTTGTGCTGTGGCTCGGGCCAGCGTGAGGTGACCACCTTGGCACGGGTGTAGAACGCCACGCCTTCTTCGCCGTAGATGTGCTTGTCGCCGAAGAGCGAGTTCTTCCAGCCGCCGAAGGAATGGTAGGCCACCGGTACCGGCACGGGGACGTTGATACCGATCATGCCCACGTGCACGCCGCGCTGGAACTTGCGGGCGTTGGCGCCGGAGGAAGTGAAGATGGCGGTGCCGTTGCCGTAGGGGTTGGCGTTGATCAGGGCGATGCCCTCCTCCACGGTCTCCACGCGCATGACGGCAAGGACCGGGCCAAAGATTTCCTCCGTGTAGGCGGTCATGTCCGCGGACACGCCGTCCAGGAGCGTGGGGCCAACCCAGTAGCCGTCTTCCTTGCCGGGGACGGTAAAGTCGCGCCCGTCCACCACCAAGGTGGCACCGGCGTCGACCGCTTCGCCCACGATCTTCAGCACGCGGGCCTTGGAGGCGGCGGTGATGACCGGTCCCATGTCGGCGTCGGGTTCGGTGCCCTCGGCGACCTTGATGGCCTCGGCGCGCTGGCGCACCTTTTCCAGCAGGATGTCGCCGGCGCCGCCAACGGCAACGGCAACGGAGATGGCCATGCAGCGCTCACCGGCCGAGCCGAAAGCTGCGGCGGAGAGGTGGTCGGCGGCGTTGTCCATGTCGGCGTCGGGAAGGATGATGGCGTGGTTCTTCGCCCCGCCCAGGGCCTGGACGCGCTTGCCGTGCGCCGTGGCAGTCTCGTGCACGTACTTCGCGATGGGGGTGGAGCCGACGAAGGAGATGGCGTCCACGTCGGGGTGGGTCAGCAGGCCGTCAACCGTGTCCTTGCCACCGTGCAACACTTGGAAGACGCCGTCGGGCAGGCCCGCCTCGGTCCAGAGCTTGGCCAGCAGCATGGGTGCGGAGGGGTCCCGCTCGGAGGGCTTGAGGATGAATGCGTTTCCGGTGGCGATGGCGATGGGGCACATCCACAGCGGCACCATGACGGGGAAGTTGAACGGCGTGATGCCGGCAACCACGCCCACGGGCTGGCGGAAGGAGAAGACGTCGATGCCGGTGGAGACCTGGTCCGAATAGGCGCCCTTCAGCAGCTGGTTGATACCGCAGGCGAACTCGATGACCTCCAGTCCGCGGCCGATCTCGCCGGCGGCATCGGAGAGGACCTTGCCGTGCTCGGCGGTGATCAGGGCGGCAAGCTCGTCCACGTGGGAGGCGACAAGTTCGCGGAACTTGAACAGCACGGTGGTGCGCTTGGCCAGGGAGTAGTCGCCCCAAATCTCTGCGGCGGCCTTTGCGGCAGCCACCGTGGTGTCCAGGTCCTCGCGGCTGGCCAGGCTCAGCTGGGCCGAGACGGCTCCGGTCGCCGGGTTGTACACGGGCTGGGTGTTCCCGCCGGTGCCGGCGGATTCGGCGCCGTTGATGAAGTGGTTGATCAGGGTCAGGGTTGCGGTTTCAGCCATGTCAGGTCTTCTTTCACGTTTAGGGTGGGGCCCCGGGGTCTCGACAAGCTCGACCATCGGGTGGGGTTCGATCACCGGTTGGGTGGGGTTTAGCCGAGCAGCGTGCGCTGGCGGCTCTTGTTGTCTGTGTACGTTGTGTAGGCCCGCTGCGTGGACTCGAGCTCGGAGACTTCCGAGACCGGCACGTCCCACCAGGATTCGGAGCTGGGGGCATCCAGCAACGGGTCAGATTCCACGTGGATGAGCACGGGCCCGCCGTTTTCCGGCGCGGCCTTGGCGGCACGGACAGCGGCCTCGAGTTCGGCGATGACGTTCTCGCCGGGGGCCACACGGATGACCTTCACGCCCAGGCTTTCGGCGTTCAAGGCGAGGTCGATCGGCAGCTTTTCGCCGTCGTCAAAGCTGTGGTGTTCGGCGTCGAGCGTGCGGTACTGGGTGCCGAAGCGCTGCGAACCGAGCTGTTCGGACAGTGCGCCAATGGAGGCGTAGCCGTGGTTTTGGATCAGCACCACGATCAGCTTGAGCTTCTCGGCGACGGCCGTGACAAGTTCGGTGTGCATCATCAGGTAGGAGCCGTCCCCCACCATGACGACGACGTCGCGCCGGGTTCCGCCGCCTGCCGCCTCGGCGATCGTGGCACGCTTGACGCCGAGCCCTCCGGGGATTTCGTAGCCCATGCAGGAAAACGCATATTCCACGTGGTAGCCGAAGGAGTCACGGATGCGCCACATCTTGTGCAGGTCCCCGGGCAGGGAGCCGGCCGCGCAGATGACCACGTCCGCAGGATCCATGGCCCGGTTGGTGGCGCCGATGATCTCGTTTTGTGAGGGCAGTGGGGTGTAGCGGGTGTCGAAGGCCTCATCGACAATGGCGTCCCAGCGCTTCTTCTCGCTGGTGACCATCGCGTCAAGGTCGCCGCCCACCCTGTATCCGCCGAGTGCCGCGTTGAGCTTCACGAGTGCCTTGCGTGCGTCGGCCACGATGGGCAGCGCGGTGCCGTGCTTGTAGGCGTCCAGCGGGGTGACGTTGATGTTGATGAACGTGACCTCCGGGTTTTGGAACGCGGTCCGGGAAGCCGTGGTGAAGTCCTCGTAGCGCGTGCCGATGCCAATGATGAGGTCCGCCTTTGCGGCGATGGCGTTCGCCGCCGTCGTGCCGGTGGAGCCGATGGCGCCCAAGGATCGGGGGTGGTTCCAGGGCAGCACGCCCACGCCGGCCTGGGTGTTGCCGACTGGGATGCCGGTGGCGTCGGCAAACGCGGCCAGCTCGTCCTCGGCGTAGGCGTACAGCACGCCGCCACCGGCGACGATGAGCGGGTTCTTGGCGTTGCGGATGGCGTCGGCCGCGCGGCGGATGTCGTCGTCGTCGGCGTCGGGGCGGCGAATGCGCCACTCGCGGGGGGCCAGGAATTCCTCGGGGACGGCCAGCGATTCCGCCTGGACGTCCTGGGGCAGGGAGATGGTGACGGCGCCTGTGTCGGCCGGGTCGGTCAGCACGCGCAGGCCATTGAGCATGGCCGAGAACAGCTGTTCGGGGCGGGAGACGCGGTCAAAGTAGCGCGAGAGCGGCCGGAAGGCGTCGTTGACCGACACATCGTAGGCATCCGGGCGTTCGAGCTGCTGAAGCACGGGGTCGGCGGCGCGGGTGGCAAAGACGTCACTGGGAAGCAGCAGCACGGGCAGCCGGTTGGTCGTGGCCAGGGCGGCGCCGGTGAGCAGGTTGGTGGAGCCGGGACCCACCGAGGTGCTGATGGCGAACGTGGCGCGGCGGCGGGTGTGGCGGGCATAGCCCACAGCCTGGTGGGACTGCGCCTGCTCGTTGCGGCCCTGATAGTAGGGCATGAGTGATGGGTCGCTGGACTGGTACTGCTTGAGTGCCTGTCCGACGCCGGCCACGTTTCCGTGTCCGAAGATGCCGAACATGCCCGGGATCAGCCGTCCCCGGTATTCCTGGGTGCCCACCTTGTCCACGGCGTACTGGTTGCCCAGGAATTCCACCACGGCCTGGGCCACTGTCATTGTGCGTGTTGCTGTTCCCATGGGGCTACTCCTGCGGGCTCGTGGACGTGTTGTTGAGAAGGGATGCCGCGGTGGCCACGGCGCCGGCAACGTCTCCGTCCTGCGGGTACAGCACAGTGCGCCCGACCGTCAGGCCCTGGACGCCGGGCAGGGCCAGCGCGGCACCCCAGCTGGCGAACACCTCGTCGGCACCGGCGTCGGGGTCCCCGCCCAGCAGCACCGTGGGCATCGTGGTTGAGGCCATGACGCGTTCCATCTCGGCCACGACGGGCAGCTTCATCCATGTGTAGGCGCTCGTGGACCCCAGGCCCGAGGCGATCGCGACGGACTTGATGACGGCGTCGGTGGAGAGGTCGTTGCGGACCTTTCCGTTCTCCCGCACCGAAAGGAACGGCTCCACCATGGCGATGAGCCGGCGCTCGGCCAGCGAATCGATGGCCTTGGCGGTGGCCTCCAGCGTGGCAACCGTGTCCGGGTCTCCCAGCGCAATCCGGGTGAGCATCTTGCCGCCGTCGGCACCCAGGGCTTCCAGCGCCTGGGCGGTGTGGCCGGTAAAACGGTCGTCGAGTTCGTTGACGAGCCCTGCCAGACCGCCACGGTTCATGGAGCCAAAAACGAGCTTTCCCTCGAGGGCGCCAAGCAGCAGGAGATCGTCCATGATGTCCGGTGAGGCGAGAATGCCGTCCACGGCCGGGTTGGCCAGGGCGATCTGGAGCCGGTCCAGCAGGTCCATGCGGTCCGCCATGGCCGTCGGGTTGGCACCGACGGCAATGGCGCCGCGGGCCGGGTGGTCGGCGGCGACGATGAAGTTTTGCGTGCCGGTTTTGGGGCCGGGGTGCCGGCGGCGGGACTTGGCGGCCCGGGCCACGGCGGCCGGGTCTTCCAGGCGCTGGGCCGTCAGATGCGCATAACGGCGCGGATCGGCCGTGACGTGGGGGCTTGCGGTTGAGGTGCTCACTTGAGTGCGCCTTCCGTGGTGGGCTCGGGAACCAGGCGGCCGCGTTCGGCCAGCAGCGAGGTGACTTCATCCGGCGTCGGCATGGCGTCGGCGCAGGACAGGCGGGAGGCGACGATGGCGCCGGAGGCGTTTGCGTAGTCGAGCACCTGGGCCAAGGGCCACCCGGCAAGGAGGCCGTGGACAAAGGCGCCGCCGAAGGAGTCCCCGGCGCCGAGGCCGTTGACAGTTTCCACGGGGACGGGGGCCGAAACCACGCGTTCGGTGGCCGTCTTGGCCATGACGCCTTCGGGTCCCAGCTTGACGACGGCGATCTCAACGCCCGCAGCCAGCAGACGGTCTGCCTGTTCATCGGGCGTCCCCTCGCCGACGGCGACGGCACATTCCTTGTCGTTGCCGATGGCGACGGTGACGTGGGGCAGGATCTTGGCGACCTGCTCGCGGGCATCCTCTTCGGAATCCCAGAACATGGGCCGGTAGTCCAGGTCGAGGATGGTGAACTGGCCCGCGAGGAGTTCAGTACGGGGGCGGGAGAGGTGCGCGGCCAGGTGTGCTCCGCGGCTGGGTTCCTGGCACAGTCCGGTCACGGTGGACCAGAAGATGCGGGTTTCCTTGATGGCGGCCGTGTCCAGCTCGTCGGCGGCGATTTGCCAGTCCGGGGCGGTGGGCAGCCGGCCATAGAAATACAGGGGAAAGTCTTCCGGCGGCTTGATGGCGCAGAAGGTGACAGGCGTCTGCAATGCCGCCACGGACCGGACAAATTGCCCGTCCACGTTGAACTTCTTCAACTCTCGGTTCAGGTAGCGGCCAAAGGAGTCGGCACCGGTGCGGGTGATAACGGCGGTCTTGCGGCCGTGGCGGGCCGCGGCAACGGCCACATTGGTGGCCGAGCCGCCGAGGTATTTTCCGAAGGACGTGACGTCTTCCAGGTCCACGCCAATGTCATTGGGGTAGATGTCGACGCTGATGCGCCCGATGGTAATCAAGTCGTGGCTCACGTTGATCAAGAGGACCTTTCACTGGGGAACGCACCTTGGAGCATGATGTGCAGGATGGTCTTCCCGCAATGCGCCTTCCTGTGACGGCCGGCACATGTACTACTCTGCACGATAAATCATGTCCTGTCAAAGGTTTGTTCTGACATAAGTACATTAAGAATTGCGGGAGGCTTGGCCGCCCCGCGCATGGACGCTGCTACGCCTTGGTCGGGGTGGGAACGGCAAGCTCCCCGGTCATGTATTGCGCACGCCCAAAGCCGAAGGACCAGTCCCCCGCAGTGTTTTCGCTGTAGCCGATAAACACGTCCTCGCCGGCCACCCCAACGCCGGAAAGGCTTGCGGCTATGGCCGCAAACAACGCCTCCTTGGCCGCCTGCGAGCGCCCCTGCTGCGTGAGGATCTGAATCATGACGACGCCGTCGCTTCGGTCGAAGCCCAAACCGGCATCCTGGGCGATGATCCGGCCGGTCCCGTGTTCGGAAACAATGTGGAAGTAGTCGCGCTCGGGGATGCCATATTCCGCCAGTATGGCTTCGTGGATGCAGCGGCTGATTGCCTGCACTTCCTCGGGACTGCGACCTTCGTTGACGTCAATGCGAACCAATGGCATTTCATACTCCCTAGATAGTTTGTCCTGTCATACTAACAAAGTGTGCTTGGTTATTCTAGGTCCAGGCGTGGAGGAGTGGCCGGTGGCACGAAGAAGGCCCCGGGGAGTCGTCCCCGGGGCCTTTCTCCGCCATGGCGCCGCTGCTTACACGACCGGGCTGAACGCAGTACGGAACGCGGCAAGCGCGGCGTCGCTGTCGCCCTGTGCCCACGCCTCCATACCCACGGTCCCCTCATAGCCGGCGGCAAGCAGGGCCCGGTGAACCGCGGCGTAGTTGATCTCTCCCGTACCGGGTTCGCATCGGCCGGGCACGTCGGCCACCTGGATCTCGCCAAGGTGCGGCAGCGAGGAGCGCACCAGCTCGATCAGGTTCCCCTCCCCCATTTGCGCGTGGTAGAGGTCGAGCATCATCTTCGCATTGGGGTGGCCAACAGCCTCGACCAGGGCCAGGGTGTCCTTGGCGCGGGCCAACGGGATGCCGGGATGGTCCAGGACGGTGTTGAGGTTTTCCAGGCAGAACGTAATCCCGTGCCGGGCGCCCAGTTCACCGAGCCGCTCCAGCGTGCGGGCGCCGGTCAGCCACATCTGCCCCGTGGAGCGGTGGACCGGGCGGGTGGCCCGGCCGTCCACGAGCTCGGCGGAGTGGACCACCATGCGCGGGATGCCCAGTTCCACGGCAACCCCAACGAGCTCGGCCGCGGTCCTGACCACCTCGTCACAGCTGTCCGGATCGACCACACTGCCGGCCGCGTAGCCGGTCATGGAGGAAAAGACGGCCCCGCTCGCCTGCAGCGCCTTGATGTCCTTGCCGCGCGAGTCCCACATTTCGACGTCGAACCCGGCGTCGTGGATGCGCCGCACCCGCTCCAGGAACGGCAGCTCGGTGAACACCATTTCCGCGCAGACAGCCAGCCGCATCAGGAACCCGCCGCGGCGAAGGGGCGTGCAACGGCCGCCGGGGCGCCGGTCCTCACGGATTCGATGCACGCCAGCGCGGTGGCCAGCGCGCGCCGGGCATCGACCCCCACCGGGGTGGTGCCGGGTCCGGGAACACCCGGCCTGCCGGCGAGCCCGGCCGCAAAGTCGGCCAGCTCGTCCGTGTAGGCCTGCTTGAACAGCTCGATGTTCAGCCGCGGCGTGTCGGCGGAAAGCCCTTCGGCCGTAAACCGGCGGGCTGCGGTCTCGGTGCTGCGCCCGGCCTGGACCATGCCCTTGGAGCCAAACACCTCTCCCCGGATGTCGTAGCCGTAAAGTGCGCTGAAGTTCGCTTCGGCCACTGCCACCGCGCCGTTGTCGTAGCGGATTGTCACCACGGCGGTGTCCAGGAAGCCCTGGTCCTTGAACCCGGGCTCCACAAGGGCATCCGCCACGGCATACACCTCCACCGGTTCCGCCCCTTCGTTGAACCAGTTCAGGGTGTCGAAGTCGTGGATAAGCGTCTCCATGAAGACCGTCCACGGCGGGGTTTTGGCCGCGCCGGGAATGCTGCCGGTGCCGGGATCGCGGGTCAGTGAGCGCAGCAGTTGCGGGCGCCCCACCACGCCGGCGGCAATGTCGCGCTTGGCCGCCAGGAAGTCCTGCGCGTAGCGGCGGTTGAAGCCGACCTGGAAGTGCACTCCCGCCCGTTCGACGTCGGCCAGGGCCACGTCCAGTTCGGCAACGGTCAACCCCGCGGGCTTTTCGCAAAAGACGTGCTTGCCCGCACGGGCGGCCGCGGAGATGAGCTGCGCATGGAACCGGACCGGGCTGGCGATGATGACGCCGTCAATGGCGGGATCGGCGAACAAGTCGGCGGGGTCGGCGGTCACCTTGGCCACGCCCAGGCGGCCAGCGAGTGTCCGGGCGTTCTCCACCATCGGGTCCGCGATGGCCTCGAGCATCACGCCGGGGATCCGGCGGGCCACGCTTTCGGCGTGGAAGGCGCCGATCCATCCGGCACCGACAAGCCCGAGCCGGACGATCCGGGATTCCCCGGCGGGTGTTTGCTGCAGATATGCCATTGCTCAGTCCGTTCGCAAGTGCCGGCGGCGTCGCCGGCAGGATCATGGAGGGGTCTACTAGATCGATCTAGTAGCGTTGTGGATCTAGTTTTGCACGGTCGGTCGGAAAAAACTAGATCGATCCAGTAAACTGACTGAAACATTGTTGCAACCCCGGGAGAAGCCATGACGACCGCCCCCCGCCCCACCATGGCCGACGTCGCCGCGGCGGCAGGCGTCTCCCGCGCCCTCGTCTCGATCGTCATCCGCGGCGCGGCCGGTGCAAGTGCGTCCACCCGGGCCCACGTGCTCGAGGTTGCGCAGCAGCTCGGCTACCGCCCGGACACCCGGGCCAGGCTGTTGCGCAGCAGCAGGACCCGGCTGCTCGGCGTCGTCTTCAACGTCACGGAACCGTTCCACGCCGAGCTCGTCGAATTGCTCTATGCCGCCGGCGAGGCCCTGGGCTACGCGCTCACGCTCAGCGCCACCGGTTCCCGGCGCGGAGAGCAAACGGCCATGGAGTCGCTCCTTGACCTCGGCGTCGAGGCGATCATCGTCATCGCCCCCACCACTCCTGCCGAAAAGCTCGCCGGAGCGCCGGTGCCCATCGTGGCCATGCTGGATTCCCCGAGCGGTCCCGGCGCACAGGCCGTCAGCAGCGTCCGCACCGACGAAGCAGCCGGCATCCGCCTGGCAATCGACCACCTGCGCAGGCTCGGGCATCGGCACATCGCCCACATCGACGGCGGAACGGCCGTCGGGTCCGCGGCACGGCGCCAGGCCTACGAGCAGGCCATGGCGGAGGCGGGCGAGTCCCCCCGGATTTTCGACGGCGGCCCCCTGGAGTACGACGGCTCACGCGCCGCCGGGAAACTGCTGGCCGCAAGGGACGCCCCGGTCGGCACGGGGCCGGCGGCAGGGGCGCCCACCGCCGTCGTGGTTTTCAACGACCGCAGCGCGCTCGGCGCCCTGGACACCTTCCGGACCGCGGGGGTGGACGTGCCTGTCCACATGTCGGTGGTGGGCTACGACAACTCGCGCATGGCGCGGCTGGAACACATCAACCTCACGAGCATTGGCCAGGACGGTCCCGCACTGGCAGCCGCCGCCGTTGCCGCGGCCGCCGGCCGGATCGGCGGCGGGCCGGTGGGCGACACAGTGATTGCGCCGTGGCTGGAGCTTGGCGGAACCACTGCGGCGCCTATTCCCCCGGGTAGCTGATGCCCAGCTGGCGGCGGATTCCGTCAGCCAGCTCCAGGGTCAGGATCGACTCCGCAAGGGGTCGCTGCCCCACGGCTGTCCGCCCGGCATGGATGGCGCGCGCCACCGCGGCCGCCTCAAAATGCAAGCCTTCGAAGTGTC
Source organism: Specibacter sp. (assembly GCA_049578485.1). Lineage (GTDB taxonomy): Bacteria > Actinomycetota > Actinomycetes > Actinomycetales > Micrococcaceae > Specibacter. Next base: position 10,391 of record JBAUMA010000174.1, on the reverse strand, counting down.
CCCCGGGCGGCTCCTCGTAACTCAGCACGGTGCCGTCGGGGTGGCGGACGTTGAACCCGCCGGGGTAGTTGAACGGCCCGTCAAAAGTCAGCGTCGCATCCCGGCCCACCAGGCTGGCCGCGGTGGGGGTGAAGTTGTGCAGCTGGGCGTTGAACACGGCCTGCGCACCGCCGGCAAAGGACATGATGGCGGAAATTTGGGCATTGACCCCGGATTCATGATCAGCGCCCAGCGCGTGGAGCTGCGAGGGTGCCCCCAGAGTGGCCGCTATGAGTGCCAGCGGGTAGGTGCCCAGATCCATGAGCGGGCCGCCGGCAAGGTCCGGGCTAAAGATGCGGTGACCGGGCTCGAAGTGTTCGCCGTATTCGGTCAGGACAGTAGTCATTTGACCCAAGGCGCCGTCGTCGAGCAGCTGCCGGACCACATCGAACTTGGGCAGGAAGAACGTCCACAGCGCCTCCGCCGCAAACAGCCCGGCGGCCTCGGCCCGGTCGCGGATGTCCCGGGCCTGGACGGCGTTGATGCCGAGGGGCTTTTCGACGAGCACATGCTTGCCGGCCGCCAGGGCGAGCAGGGCTCCGCCGTGATGGAAGTTGTGCGGGGTGGCCACGTAAATGATGTCCACATCGGAGGCGGCCAGTTCCTCGTAGCTGCCATAGGCGGCCGGCACCCCAAACTTGTCCGCATAAGCCTGCGAGCGGGCGAGGGAGCGGGAGCCGACAGCCGCAATGACTTGGCGGGTGTGGGCCTGCACGGATTCGGCGAATCGCTCGGCAATCCAGCCCGGGCCCATGATGCCCCAGCGCAGCGCCGGGGCATCCATGGAATCCGGGACGCGCGACTGCGGCAGTGCTGTGATCATGAGTAGTCCACCTTCGTAAAGTCGGCATCCCCGATGTGGGCGGCCGCGCTGAGTGTTTCCGCCCCGCGGGCATTGCGGGGATGTGCCGCGGCGGGCCCGTCCGGGCCCGCCGCGTTGGTGCCAGCCATGCGGCTTACTAGCGGTGCAGTTGCTGGCTGGTCTCGGCGACTTCGGCCTGGACTTCGTCAACCAGGGCGGTGTGGCCGCCCAGGGCCTCAAGCTCGTGGGCCAGTTCGGCCAGCTCGGCGCCGCCTGCCATTTGGGCCGTGAGTTCCTCGAGCGTGACGTCCTTCTTGTCGTAGTAGCCGATTGACTTGCCGCGTTTAAGCAGCAGGAACCGGTCTCCCACGGGGAAGGCATGGTGCGGGTTGTGGGTGATGAAGATGACGCCAAGCCCACGGTCGCGTGCCTGCAGGATGTAGCGCAGCACCACCCCGGACTGCTTCACGCCCAGAGCAGCGGTGGGTTCGTCCAGGATCAGCGCCTTGGCCCCAAAGTGGACGGCGCGGGCAATGGCCACGCACTGGCGCTCACCGCCGGACAGCTGGCCGATGGGCTGCTCGACGTCGCGCAGGTCGATGCCCATGGCACCGAGCTCGCGCTTGGTGATCTCCTTCATCGCCTTGACGTCCATCCGCCTGAAGATCCCCCGCCCCGTGGTGATTTCCGAGCCCAGGAAGAAGTTGCGCCAAATGGGCATCAGTCCGACCACGGCAAGGTCCTGGTAGACCGCCGCGATACCGGCGTCCAAGGCCTCGCGCGGGCTGTTGAGCTTGCGCTCGGCCCCCATGATTTCAAAGGAGCCCTCATCGTGCTGGTGGAGGCCGGCGATGATCTTGATCAGCGTGGATTTGCCGGCGCCGTTGTCGCCCAGGACACAGGTCACCCGGCCCATGTCCACAGCCATGGTCACATCCTTCAGGGCGATGATGTTTCCGTAGTGCTTGCCGACATTGTTCAATTCCATCAGGTGCACGGGTGTGTGGGTCAAGGGGTCCGTCTCGTTCTGCAGCAGCGTTTCCTGGTTGATGGGCGCATTGCCCGGTTGGGTATTCATGGTGGCCGGCCCCTTACTTGAGTTCCGCGCGTCGTTTGACGATCAAGTTCACTATGGTGGCCAGCAGCAGCATCAGCCCCAGGAAGAACTTGAACCAGTCGGGATTCCATTGGGCGTAGACGATGCCCTTGTTGGCCATGCCGAAGATGAACGCACCGATGGCGCCTCCGATGGCTGAACCGTAACCGCCGGTGAGCAGGCACCCGCCAATCACGGCGGCGATGATGTAGAGGAACTCGTTGCCAACACCTTCGCCGGACTGGACGGCGTCGAAGGCGAACAGATTGTGCATGCCCAGGACCCAGCCACAGAAACCGACGCCCATGAACAAACCGATCTTCGTCCACTTCACGGGCACACCGACTGCGCGGGCGGCATTTTCGTCGCCGCCGACGGCGAAGATCCAGTTGCCCACCCTGGTCCGCAGCAGCAGCCATGACGTAACGGCTACCAGGACGATCCAGATGAAGATGGGGCTCTTCAAATCAACCCCGCCAATGATGAAGTCGTTGGCGAAGACCGCCTGGGCCGAGGCGAAGCCGTCCATGTTTGCAATGGAGGGGGTGGCCACGCTGCCGCCGATCAGCCTGGTCAACGCCAGGTTCAACCCGGTGAGCATCAGGAAGGTGGCCAGGGTGACAATGAAGCTGGGCAGTTTCGTCTTCATCAGGATCCATCCGTTGATGAAGCCGATGGTCAGTGACACGAGCAGTGCCAGGAGTACGCCGACCCACACGTTCATGGAAAAGTACCAGCTGAACAACGAGGCAGTCAGTGCCGAACTGATCACGGCGACGCCGGCGGAGAGGTCAAACTCCCCGCCGATCATCAGCAACGCGACACCCACGGCCATGATGCCGATCGTGGAGGAACCGTACAGCACCGTGGCGATCGAATTTGCCTGCAGGAACACCGGCGCCACGATGGAGAAGAAGATAAAGAGGACGATGGCCCCGACCAGGGCTCCGATTTCCGGACGGCCCAGAAGGTTTGCGACCATGCTGCGCTTGCCGACGCGTTCATCCAGGGCCGGCGGGGGTTTTATGAGAGTTGTCATGTGTTTCTCCTGTCTTGTCCGGGGCCGGCGGCAATCACCGCCGGCCCCGGAAACAAGCCATCCTTAGCGGATGCCTTCCTGGGCAAATTTGAGGGCGGCGGGGGCGTTGGTCTTGTCGATGATGGACGGACCGGTAAGTACGGGGAGCCCGCCGCCAACCTTGAAGCCGCCGCGGTTGTACTGCCACAGGGCATCCACGGAGTCGTAACCCTGCAACCACGGCTGCTGGTCCACGGTGAACTGGACCTTGCCGTCGATGATGGACTGGATAAGCTCGCCGCTGAGGTCAAAGGAGACCACCTTGACCTTGTCCGCGAGGTTCAGCGACGTCACGGCCTTGACGATGGTTGCCGTGAACGGCGCGCCCAGCCCGATGATGGCATCGGCGCTCGGCGTGGACTGCAGCTTCGCGGTGACGGTGGAGGAAACCTGGGTCATGTCCGTGCCTTGCACATAGAGGATCTCGGTTCCTGGAACCTTGGTCTTGACGCCGGCACACCGCGATTCCAGGGCCACGTTGCCCTGCTCCATGATGACGCAGATCGGGTGTGTCACTCCCTCATCGGCCAGCCTGGTTCCGACGGCGGCACCGGCCACATTCTCGTCGGAGCCAAAGTGGGTGAAGGCGCCCAGACTCTTGAAGACATCCTCGCCGGAGTTCAGGCTGACGACCGGGATGCCGGCGTCCTCCGCCTTTTTCAGCACGTCCTTGAGCGCATCGGGCTTCGCCAGCGTGACGGCAATGCCGGCCACCTTCTGGTCAATCGCCTGCTGGATGAGCTGGGCCTGGCGGCCGCCGTCGGGATCGGAGGTATAGAGGAGGTCGACGTTGTCCTTCACCGCGGCTTCCTGGGCGCCCTTGCGGACAATGTCCCAAAACGTGTCCCCGGGTGCCGCGTGGGTGATGAGGGCAACCTTGATGCGCGGGGTGGTGGCCACCGCTCCGCCGCCGTCGGCGGCCGTCACGGGCTGCCGGCCGCCTGTGCTTGAACAAGCACTCAGTGCCAGCATCGGCACGATCGCGGCCACGACGGCCAGCTTCCGCCAAGAGATCTTTTCCACGTTGCGTGTCTCCTTTTGTTAGGGACTTCGGCCCGGGCATCCTTGCCTGGGCCGTAAACTCCGCTACAAAGATCTTCGTGACCCCCGTCACCAAAGTCAATAGTTTGTCCTGACATTAGTATGTTTTAACGTAAAGATGTGACCCGTTCGGGATTGTTATGGACACCAAACTGGGCGACCGGCAAAAGAAATTGCTTAGGTTAACGAGTTAACGTGGCGCCGCGCCGCCGATGGCACCCGGCCCGGGCGTAGGCTAACTGCTTGGGAAGCGCTGTCCACTGCGCGGGGAGATGGGTCACCTGATACCCGGCCGCCTGGCCTTGGCGCCCCCGTCCGCAAACCGGTACCAATCATGGCCGTCCCGCACGGTGCAAAGAAGTGGCATGGCGCAAACTAAAGACACCACCTTGTTCGACTCCCTCCGCAAACTCGCACCCCACCTGAAGCCCGTGCTCCCACGGCTCCTGTTGGGCCTGCTCAGCGCCCTCGCCGCAAGCATCGTGGCCCTGCTGATTCCCCAGGTGTACCGCGTGCTGATCAACTCGGGCCTGCACGCGGGAGGCACCAAGACGGACGTGTGGCTCGCGGCCGGCGTCGTGCTGCTCCTGGGGCTGTTGGAAGTCACGTTCGTGTGGCTGCGCCGGCAGTTCGTGATTGTCCCGGCCACCACCGTCGAGACAAAGATGCGGACCTCGTTCTACCGGCACCTGCAGTCGTTGGCCGTGGAGTTCCACGACCGCTGGGGTTCCGGGCAGCTGTTGAGCCGGGCCATGAGCGATTTGAACTTCATGCGCCGCTGGATGGCGTTTGGGGCCATCATGCTGGTGGTCACCACCCTCACCGTCACCATTGGCGTGAGCCTGATGTTCTCCATGAGCTGGCAGCTGGGCCTGATCTTCCTGGCTGCGGCCCTGCCGATTGTGATTTTCGGTTTCCGGTTCCGCCGCAGCTACGGCCGCGTGAGCCGGCTCAGCCAAGACCAGGCCGGCGACCTCGCCACCACCGTGGAGGAGTCGGTCCACGGCATCCGTGTGCTCAAGGCCTTTGGCCGCGGCCGGGAGGCACTGGACGCCTTCTCGCTGCAGGCCGAGGAACTGCGGGCCACGGAAATCCACAAGGCAAAGTCTTTGGCCGTGTTTTCGCTGGTGGTCACGCTCCTGCCGGAGTTGGCCCTGGGCTCGGGGCTGGTGGTGGGCATCCTGCTGGTGTCCAACGGCCAGCTCAACGTCGGCACGCTCGTTGCGTTTTTCGCCACGGCAGCCGTTGTGGCCGGACCTGTGGAAGCCATGGGGCCGCTCATGGCCATGACCCTGGCCGCGAAGACCGCCATTGACCGCCACTTCGAGGTCATGGACGCCCACGACACCATCGCGGACCCCGCCGAACCAAAGCCGCTGTCCGCCGTGCGCGGCGAACTCGTGTTCCACAACGTGCACTTCCGCTACCCGGACACCCCCGAGGCCGCCCCCGATATGCTCAACGGCGTCGACCTTGCCCTGCACGCAGGGGAGACCATGGCCCTGGTGGGCGTCACCGGATGCGGCAAGAGCACGCTGCTTCAACTTGTCCCCCGGCTCTTTGACGTCACCGGCGGCTCCATCACCCTCGATGGCGTCGACGTCCGGGAGCTGTTGGTCTCGGAGCTGCGCACCCATGTTTCGGTGGCCTTCGAGGACACCACACTGTTCTCCAACTCGGTGCGCGAGAACGTACTCCTGGGCGCCGCACATCATCCCGGCAAGACTGACGACGACGTCCTGGCCCAGGCGCTGGAGGTTGCCCAGGCCGAGTTTGCCTACTCCCTGCCCAACGGCGTGGACACCTTGATTGGCGAGGAGGGCCTGAGCCTGTCCGGCGGCCAGCGCCAACGCCTGGCCCTGGCCCGCGCCATCGCAGCCCGGCCGGCCGTCCTGGTGCTCGACGATCCCCTCTCCGCCCTCGATGTAAACACCGAGGAACGCGTCAATGCCCGCCTGGGCGCGGTCCTGGAACACACCACCACCTTGATCGTGGCCCACCGGCCCTCCACCGTGGCCATGGCGGACCGGGTGGCAGTGTTGCAGGACGGGCGCATCACCGCCGTCGGAACCCACACGGAACTACTCGCCACGAACGAGCACTACAGGTACGTCCTGGCCAGCCTGAGCGAGGAGCCCAAGGACCTTGACTCGGACCTTGACGGGGGCATCCTCGAGGAACTCGACGCCGACATCGACGCCCAGGAGGCCACCGCATGAGCACCCCACCCGCAAACACCTCCGGCACGCAAGGCACCGCCAACGAGGACGACGTCGATCTCAGCCGTGCCGACAGCGCAGCCGTGCGGCAACGCTCCGTGCGGCTGTTGAGCTCGCTGGTCCGCCCCGTCAGGGGACGGTTCATCTGGACGGTCATCCTGGTGCTGCTCTCCCAGGCCGCCCGCGTCGCCGGACCCCTGCTGATCGCCTTCGGCATCGATAATGCACTCCCGGCCCTGACGGCGTCCCCCGCCAACCCCGCGCTCCTGGTCCTGACCGGCGGCGGTTACGTGGTGGCTGCCTTGGCTGCCTCCACCCTGACGGCGGCCTACCTGACGGCCACGGCACGGCTGAGCCAGGCCATGCTGTTGGACCTGCGCATCCGCGTGTTCCGCCACACGCAGCGCCTCAGCTTGGAATTCCACGAAAAATACACCTCCGGGCGCATCATCTCCCGGCAGACCTCCGATCTTGAGGCCCTGCGGGAATTGCTTGACTCGGGCATCTCCTCGCTGGCCTCCGGCATCATCTTCATGCTGTTCACGGCCGTCACCATCTTCTCGCTGGACTGGATCACCGGGTTCATCGTGCTGGCCGCCGGGGTGCCCATGTTCTTCCTGGCCCGCTGGTACCAAAAGCGCTCCCAGGCGGCTTACCGCTCCTCCCGCGTGGTGTCGGCGTCGCTGATCGTCCACTTCATCGAGACCATGACGGGCATCCGGGCCGTCAAGGCCTTCCGCCGCGAGTCCGACAACGCCGCCAAGTACGACGAGCTCGCCGAGGACTACCGCACCGTCACAGTCCGTTCCATCAACCTGAACGGCGTCTTCCAGCCCGGGCTGGTGCTCATTGGCAACGTGGCCGTCGCGGTGGTGCTGCTGGCCGGCGGGTTCCGCGTGCTCGACGGCGGCCTGGCGGTGGGTGCCCTGCTGGCGCTGCTGCTGGCCACCAAGCGCTTCTTCCAGCCGGTGGACCAGATGGCCATGTTCTACAACTCCTTCCAGTCGGCCCAGGCCGCCCTGGAAAAGGTGTCCGGCCTCCTGGAGGAGGAGCCCACCGTGCTCCCGCCCAAGCATCCGGTTCCGCTCCCCCATCCGCAGGGCCACATCGAGTTCAAGGACGTCGAGTTCGGCTACGGCGACGGCCCGCTGATCCTGCCCCGGCTGGACCTGGACATTCCCGCGGGACAGACAGTCGCCGTCGTCGGCCAGACGGGTGCCGGGAAATCCACCCTGGCCAAGCTGATTGCCCGCTTTTACGACGTCAGTTCTGGTTCGTTGACGCTCGACGGCGTGCCGTTGCGGCAGCTGTCCACCTCGGATCTGCGCCGCGCCGTGGTGATGGTGACGCAGGAGGCCTTCCTGTTCAGTGGCACCGTGGCGGACAACATTGCCCTGGGCAACCCGCAGGCCGGCCGGGCCCAGATCGAGGCCGCGGCCAGGGAAGTGGGCGCCGACGAGTTCATCCGGGCCCTTCCCGACGGCTACGACACCGACGTCAACAAGCGCGGCGGGCGTGTTTCTGCCGGGCAGCGTCAGCTGATTTCCTTCGCCCGCGCATTTTTGGCCAATCCGGCGGTCCTGATCCTGGACGAGGCCACTTCCTCGCTGGACATCCCTTCCGAGCGCATGGTCCAGGCCGGGCTGCAAAAATTGTTGGGCGCCGACGGCGACGGGGCCGGGCGCACGGCATTGATCATTGCGCACCGGCTCTCCACCGTGGCGATTGCCGACCGCGTCCTGGTGGTCCACGACGGCAAGATCGTGGAGGACGGCTCGCCCGCGGACTTGATTTCCGGCGGCGGCCGGTTCGCGGCCCTGCACGGCGCCTGGCAGGACTCGCTCGTTTAGGGCTTCGGCGTTTCAACGATGAGGGGGACCATGAAAACAATGAAGCTTGCGACGGCGGCGACCGTGGTGTTGGCCGCGGCGCTTACCGGGTGCACTGCGGCGGCACCGGAACCCACTCCGGTGGAGCCGGCAAGTTCGGCTGTCTTGGCGCAGCCCTTGGCGGCGCCGACGACCGTCACACCCCTGCCCACAGAATGGACCGGAACCTTCGTGTCGCAGGGGGCCGCGACGGCGGGAACCATCACGATTCGTCGGGTCGGGGAAAAATTGACGCTGACCCTGACGAACTTCTCCACCGGGCATGGGGAGGAGAATGCCGTGACCGTCACATTGAACCCCGGCAGCATGACTAAGGACGCAGACGGCAGCTATGTGGTGGAAGACCCCACCCAATATGTGGCGGCCACGTTGAAGTCCAGTACCGGCGACCAGAGCTACGATTTGCCGATGCCGGCTTCAACGTTGCCGGAACTCCACAGCGCGACGATTTTCTACAGTCTGGGCCGGGTGTCCTTTGGCAGTGCCAGTCTGAGCGCCAAGTTCGGCAACTAAGGATCGCCGTTCCCCGTCGGGACGTCCAAGAACCGACCCGAATCGCCCGATTTCGCGTTCCCGGCATCCGTCCGCTATTCTTGAGAGGTTGCTTTTCCAGACCTTCACTGGTCGGAAGATCAATGGATCGGGGTGTGGCGCAGCTTGGTAGCGCGCGTCGTTCGGGACGACGAGGCCGCAGGTTCAAATCCTGTCACCCCGACCAAATAAACAACAGCGGCATCCATTGCGGATGCCGCTGTTGTTGTTTAAACGTCGGTTTCCGCGCCCGCTTCCGGTTGCGGCGCCCAGTCGCGGCAGCTGCGCCTTGTTAACGGTGCGCGTGAACTGGAACCGGGCGCAGATCGCAGAAACGGTGGCATTTCTCGTCCGGGAACTACCGTTGCGGCAGGCCGGCCTGGCGCAACAGCCCTTGGAATCGTTGGCGTCCATCATTTCGTCCCAGACCCAACGGACAAACCCGACCCCCTGGGCGCGGATCTGGTCCTCCCGCTGCTTTTCCGCCATGACTCGCTGTTGGATGGACAGGCCTGCGCCCCAATCGTCGCGCAGGTACTTTCCTTGACCGTCAAATTCGCCCGCGAGTCTTTGCTCTTCAAACCAGAAGTCCACAAAAGCCTCCCGCCCGTCACGAAGACTGAATTGCTGCTGGAGCACCGGTGCCGGAAACCCGTGAATGAACATGGCCACCCGGCTCAGCGACTCGCCCGCCGATCCGGAAAGACCGGAGCTGAACTTGATCACCGCCAGTGCACGGTCGCGGGCGGCCTTGCTCGGCAGCGCCTGAGCCGCATCCATAAACTGCGCCGGCTGCAACGGCTGCCCCTGCGTCACGTCGAGGTCCCAAGCTGGGGTATCCCGGCTCGCCGAACCGCCGCCCGCAGGAGCAAATTGGTTGCGTCCGGATCCGCGGCGTGGCGGGCGCAAACTGGAATCACACACGGCAACGGCATAGCGGAACGCCAAGGAATTGATGAGCATCATGGTGGTGGTCAACTTGTCCGTCAGGGCAAACGGCCCGCACTGCACCACCCCGTCGTTGAGTGAACCGAGGTGCCGGACAACGCCATTGCGGCTGCGGCCGCCGCCCGTCGACTCGGTGACCACGTGGAGCTTCTGGGGCGTGCCCACGATCCACAACCCCCACAGCAGGGCCGCGCTTGCATGGCAAAACACCGGAGGGCTCCCTGCCAGCTGTTGAAACGCCAACACCCTCACTCCGTAGCGTCCCTTCGGGCTGAGCCCGTTCCACTCCTCGGACTCGATGTAGACCCCGCGCCGCACGCGTGTCAACTCGCCCTTGCGCTGCCGGGTGGCCAGCTCGCGGGGATCACGCCCGATCCTTTGCAAGTCGGCGGCCCCCAAGAGGTGCGGAATTCCCATGCCTCCCAGCGTTGCACCTGTGGAGCGTGAACAAAAGGGGCAATGGCCCGTCTGTGGACAACGCAGCGGCCAGCGGCGGAAGACCGCTCCCGGTTCCGGTTTCCGCACCCCCTTGTGGTCCTCGCGCCCGCTGCACGCGACGCGAGGACCGGAACCGGGCGCCACGACCAGCCAGTCACCGGGTACAGCGGATAAGATGGAGCGCATGAGCCAGACACTTCCGCCGTGCCCAGAATGCGCCAGCGAATACACGTATGGGATGGGCGATCTATTGGTCTGCCCGGAATGCGCGCACGAATGGGCTCCCGGCCAGGACACCGCGGAAACCGAA
>JBAUMA010000173.1:0-2689 GCA_049578485.1 Specibacter sp. | reverse complement strand
TTACTGCACCACATCCAGCACCGCGGCCATCGGGCGGTCGTCGCCCGCGCCTGGATCTCGACGGGCTCGATCACCGGATAAGCCTCGATCACCGAACCCGACAAGCTCCGGGATCTCGTCGAGCTCGGCCGCCGAGTCCTCGCCGTCGCCGATCTTGGGGCACACAACATAAACCTGGTGGCCGGCGTCGACCTCTTCCCGGGCCCGCGCCCACACACGGGACTCCCAGCCGGGGTGTTCGGCCAACGGGGCAACGTGGGTGCTGATGGGTGCCCTCCCGGCGGGCAGCTCGGTCAGTTCGGAGACTTCCAGGTCTCCAAAGACCGTCATGGCCACGGTGCGCGGGATGGGGGTGGCCGTCATGACCAGCAGGTGTGGGGGCTTTTGGGCCTTCGAGCGCAGGGCGTCACGTTGTTCCACCCCGAAGCGGTGTTGCTCATCCACCACGATCAAGCCCAGGTCGGCGAATTGCACATGGTCCGAGAGCAGCGCGTGGGTGCCAATCACTATGCCGGCAGAGCCCGACGCCGCCGCCAGGAGTGCCTTCTTCTTGGCTGCGGCCGGCATGGATCCGGTCAGCAGGGTCACCTCGGTGGCATGCGGGCCGCCCAAAAGCGGCCCCTGCCCCAAGCTGCCCAGCAATGCTGAGATGGAAGCCAAATGTTGGGCGGCGAGGACCTCGGTGGGGGCCAGGAACGCGGCCTGACCTCCGGCGTCGACCACCTGGAGCATGGCGCGCAGGGCGATCACCGTCTTCCCGGAACCCACCTCGCCCTGCAGGAGCCTGTGCATGGGGTGGCCGGCGGAGATTTCGGCAGCCACCAGGGCACCAATCTCCTCCTGCCCGGCGGTGAGCGTGTACGGCAGTTGCGCGTCAAAGGCGTCCAGCAGCGCACCCTTCACCAGGGTGCGGGCGGTGGCGTCCTGCTGCACGGCCTCAAAGCGTTTTTGTGCCAGCGAGGTCTGCAGCGCCAGCGCCTCCTGGTACCGGAACCGCTTGCGCGCCTTGGGGAAGTCCTCCATGGTGTCGGGCTGGTGGATTTGGGCGTAGGCGTCGGCGAGCGGCATGAGCCGTTCCCGCTTAGCGAACTTCGCCGGGACGGGATCGGCTATTCCGGACAAGTCAAGGGCGGGCAGCAGCGCCTCGATGACCTTCTCGGTTTTCCAGCTGGGGAACTTGGCCGTGGCCGGGTAGATCGGCACGGGCCGCACGGCCTGCAGCTCGGCCTCATGCTCGGCGAGTTCGTCGTCGGGCAGCAGCACGTACCCCGGGTTGGTCAGGGTTTTGTCGTTCCGGTAGAGGTTGACGTGGCCGGAGAACATGGCCAGGGTGCCGGGCGTGAGCTCCTTCTGGGCCTTGTAGCCGTTGAAGAAGCTGATCCGCAGGCCCGAAGGGCGCCCTGAGTTGTCGGTGATGACGACGTCGGTGATGCTGCCCTTGCGGGTCTGCATGAATCGGGTGCTTATGTCCACCACCCGGGCCATGATGGTGACGTCCTCATCGAGGGGCAGCTTGTCCAGCTCGGTCAGCTCGCCGCGGGCCAGGTAGCGGCGCGGAAACTGGTGCAGCATCTGTCCCACGGTGCTGATGCCCAGGTTCTTGCCCACGGTTCCGGCCGAGGCGGCGCCGAGCAGCCTGGACAGATCCAGGCCAAGATCCGTGCCGGGGCCCCCCGGAGAAGGGAAGGGTGAGGGGCTAGAGGAAGTCATGGGCATCGGTGGCAGCGTTGGGGCTGAGCGCGGAGATGCTCACGTTGCTTGGATCACCCACGGCCTGGATGGCGTCCAGGGCCGTGGCCGGGGACGGAACGTGGACGTGCACGCGCCAGGGGTAGGCTCCGGTGTCGTCGGCCTGCTCGGAGACGGCGCTCATGATCACGGAATCGCCAAGCTCATCAAGCTGCATGCGAAGTCCCGCAGCCGCCAGGGGCGTCAGCATGATGGTGCACATGACTTCCACCCCGGTTTGCTCCGGCATGGTCAGGGCGATGTTGGGGTCCTGGACCTTGTAGCCGGAGAGCCCGTCCAGCAGGTCCTCCTGCAGGGGTTCGCCCACCACCACCGAGCGCAGGCAGTCAAGGATCAGCAGCAGCCCCACTCCACCGGCGTCGACCACGTGGGCGTCGGCGAGCACGCCGAGCTGGGATTCGGTCAGGACCACTGCCTCGCGGGCGGCAGCGACGGCGCCGTCGAGGGTCTTTGCCAGGGCGTGGTTGGAATCGTCACCGCCGAGTGCGGTTTCCACCTGCGCCGCTCCCCTGGCGGCGGCTTCGAGCACCGAAAGCATGGTGCCGGGCACCGGTTCGCTCAGTGCGCTCCAGGACCGCAGCTGGGCGCGGTGAAGGGCGGCGGCGAGCAGGGGCGCGCTGAGGCGTGACTGTCCCGCGAGTGGTTCGGCCAGGGCACAGAGGAAAACAGAGAACAAGGTGCCGGAGTTGCCGCGGGCCTGCTCCATGGCGGCACGCCCCGCGGCGGCCATGGTGGCACCAACGTCACAGGGTTCCAGATCCGCGGCGGCCTGCGCGGCGGCTCGCACCGTCAGGTACAGGTTGGTTCCGGTGTCGGCGTCCGCCACCGGGTAGATGTTGATGGCGTTGAGCCGGTCGCTGTGGTTTGCCAGCGTCTGTTCGGCCATGGCGAGCCACCGCCGAATTACGGGTGCAGTTGCGGCTATCTTAGACTGCAAAAT
>JBAUMA010000172.1:0-1679 GCA_049578485.1 Specibacter sp. | reverse complement strand
CCATGGCGTTGACGTGGCTGGCCGTGGTGGCCGGCCTGTCCGCGAAAACAGTTGACGGCGCCAGCGCTTTCTCCTACCCGTTGATCTTCCTGCCCTTCATCAGCTCGGCATTCGTGCCCACGGGCACCATGCCCGGTCCTGTGCGGGCCTTTGCCGAGTACCAACCGGTGACCTCGATCGTGAACGCACTTCGCCAGCTTCTGACCCAGCAGCCGGTCGGCACCAGCATCTGGATCGCCCTCGCCTGGTGTGTGGGCCTGCTCATCGTGGCGTACGTCTTCGCCATGGCCAGCTACCGCAAGCGGATGGCCTAGCAACCGTCCCCCCATGGTGCACCCGTCAACTGCGGGCGGTCGCGAGTTCCTCGCGGCCGCCCGCCCCGTTGGCCCATCGGCGTTGGAGTCCCATATTCATGCGGTGCTAGAGCTGTTGACGGCCCACGGCAAGCTCAAGCTCGACGTCGCTAACCCCGCCGGCGCCGTCGTCGTCAACGGGAGCGGACCGCACCGGGGTGGGCAGGCCCAGGTGCTCGCGCAGCGTGCTCCCGGCATATTCGGTCGGGTAAACACCGCGTTCCTGCAGTTCGGGCACCAGGTGGTTCACAATCTCGTCGAGGCCGCTGGGGACCAGCCACGGCGAAATGTTGAAGCCGTCTACCGCACCCGTGCGGGCGTAGCGGGCCAGTGTGTCGGCGACGTCCGGGTAGGACCCCGTGAACGTCGCATCCACCCGGCTGGTCTTGCCGGAGACGAATTGCCGGATCGACAAGCCCCTGTCCTTGGCCTCCGCCCGCCACTGGTCGGCGAGCTGCCGGGCCTTGGCCCCGTGAAAACCGCTGCCCCGGGTTTCGGAGGTTTCGGCCACCACCGGGTCAATCTCCGGGAGCGGTCCGTCGGGGTCGTAACCGGACAATTCCCGGCCCCAAAACTGTTCCAGATAGGCAATGGCCTGTTGCGGGCCGATCTGCAGGCTGCGGACCCATTCCTTCTTCTCCAGGGCTTCCGACGGCGTGGCTGCCAGGATGAACTCGCTGGCCGGCATGATCTGGACGTCGTTCGCCCCGCGGCCGGCCAGCACGGTCCTGGCGACAATGTCACGCCGAAACGCCAGGGCGTCGTCGTGGCCTGGATGTGCCGAAAAGATCACGTCGGCTTGGCGGGCAGCGAAGTCCCGGCCCTCGGGCGAGTCCCCTGCCTGGAACAGCACCGGACGGTACTGCCCACTGCGCGGCAGCACCGGCGTGTAGTCCACGCTGTAGTGCAGGCCCTCATGGCGCACGCGCCGGACCGAGCCCGGCGCCTGCCATGCGGGAGCCGTCTCGGAGCCGGCGACGGCATCCTCGTCCCAGGCGTCCCAAATTCGTTTGGCCGTCTCCACGAAAGCCTCGGCGTGGGTGTACCGCTCGGCGTGGTCAAGGTACCCGCCGCGACGGAAATTGGCTCCTGTCCAGGCGTTGTCCGTGGTGACCACGTTCCAGGCGGCCCGGCCCCCGGAAATCAAGTCCAGGCTGGACAGCCGGTGCGCCAGGTGCGCGGGATCGTTATAGGTGGTGTTCTGGGTGGCCACCAGCCCAATCTTGTTTGTCACGCCTGCGAGCGCGGCCAGCATGGTCTGGGCGTCCGGGCGTCCGGCCACGTCCAGGGCGTGGGGGCGGCCCAGGTGTTCGCGCAGCCGCAACC
>JBAUMA010000171.1:0-3574 GCA_049578485.1 Specibacter sp. | reverse complement strand
GGCCGACTGGAATGGGCGCAACTTCACCCTGGTGGACACCGGTGGCTGGGAAAGCAACGCCCGCGGCATTGACCTGCGCGTTGCCGAGCAGGCCGAGATCGCCGTGGAAATGGCCGACGCCGTGCTGTTGGTGGTGGACGCCATTGTTGGCATCACCTCCTCCGACGAGGCCATTGTGCGCATGCTGCGCAAGTCCAAGAAGCCCGTCATCCTGGTAGGCAACAAGATTGACGACCTCGTCCAGGAAGCCGACGCCGCCACCCTGTGGGGCCTCGGCTTGGGGGAGCCGCACCCGGTTTCGGCCGTGCACGGCCGCGGAGTGGCCGACATGCTGGACCGTGTCATGGAAGTACTGCCCGAGTTCTCCGCCGTCGCCGGCGTGGAGCGCACCGGCGGCCCCCGCCGCGTGGCCCTGATCGGCCGCCCGAACGTGGGCAAGTCCTCGCTGCTGAACAAGCTGGTGGGGCACGAGCGCGTTGTGGTTGACAACGTTGCCGGCACCACGCGCGACCCCGTCGATGAGCTCATCGAGCTGGGCGACCGCACCTGGCGCTTTGTGGACACGGCCGGCATCCGCCGCCGCCAGCACATGGCCCAGGGCGCCGACTTCTATGCGTCCCTGCGCACCCAGGGTGCCCTGGAAAAGGCCGAGGTTGCCGTGGTGCTGCTGGCCGTGGATGAGATCCTCAGCGAGCAGGATGTGCGCATCCTCCAGCTGGCCATCGAATCCGGCCGCGCCCTGGTGCTGGCCTTCAACAAGTGGGACCTGCTGGACGACGAGCGCCGCAAGTACCTCGAACGCGAAATTGAGCAGGACCTGGCACACGTCGAGTGGGCGCCCCGCGTCAACATTTCAGCCAAGACCGGCTGGCACAAGGACAGGCTTGTTCCCGCCCTGGACCTGGCCCTGGAGAACTGGGACCGCCGTATCCCCACGGGCCGCCTGAACGCGTTCCTGGGCGAGCTGGTCTCCGAGCACCCTCACCCCGTCCGTGGCGGCAAGCAGCCCCGCATCCTGTTCGGCACCCAGGCCTCCAGCCGCCCGCCGAAGTTCGTGCTGTTCACCACCGGGTTCCTGGATCCGGGTTACCGCCGCTTCATCACCCGCCGCCTGCGCGAAACGTTCGGCTTCGAGGGCACGCCCATCGAGGTCAGCATGCGCGTCCGCGAGAAGCGCAGCCGCAAGAAGTAGTTGCGCGGGGTCTCGTTGATCGAGCCTGTCGAGATCGATCTTTAGTGGATCAAGTTCACCTCGATCGACGAGACCCGCGTCACACCTGAAATGGTCAAGCCGGGGAATTTTATGCGGTAAGCTTTTTCAGGTGGTTCAGCCACGGGAGATACCTTCCGGGCGTTGAACTTTCGGGCTGTAGCGCAGCTTGGTAGCGCACCTGACTGGGGGTCAGGGGGTCGCAGGTTCAAATCCTGTCAGCCCGACCGAACGAATGAGGGGCAGTGTCCATGCGGACACTGCCCCTCATTCGTTAATGGTGGTCGAGCTTGTCGAGACCGCTTCTTGCCTGTCCCGTCTAATCGAAGGCGATCATGACGTCGGAGGCCTTGACCACGGCGTATGCCTCGCCGCCGACAACAAGCTCCAACTCGTCGACGGCCTCGTTGGTGATCGATGCGGTGACCACCGATCCCTCGATTTGGATGCGTACGTGGGCCGTCGCCGCTTCCGTGGGTGTGTTTGCCGCACCCATCCTCGAATGAGACCCAGCGTAGCGCACGGCATCGCAAACGCCCGGTTGGAGTGCTCCCGGTTGGAATGCTCCGGGCGTAAGCTCGGTGGCATGAAAGCACGCGCCGACATCATTGGTGGAGGAATCGCCGGCCTCGCCGCAGCCAGGGCCCTGGCCATGTACGGCTGGGACATTTCCGTGCGGGAACGGGCGGCGGCACTGCCCGTCACCGGCACGGCGCTAGGATTGTGGCCCGAAGCTCTCGCCGCACTCAAGGAAATTGGCGCGGCACCGGCGGTCCTTGAAGCTGCAACCAGGGTGTCCGTCGTCGGCGGCACCGGCTTGTGGACCCCGCGCGGGCACACGCTCCTGGCCACCAACGGAGGCGAGGGCCTGCATATGATCCCCCGGCCGGCACTGCTTGCCGCACTGGCCGACGGCGTGGACATCACCTTTGGTGCCGAGGGCCAAGGCCTGGGAGGGGCTGCCGCCGTCGTCGTTGGTGCGGACGGAACACACAGCCGGACGCGCGTGGACATGTTTGGCGAGTCGTACAGGGCACGTTCGCTCGGGGCCGTGGCCTGGCGCGGAACCGTGGCCGGTACTGTCGGGCAGTACGGTGAAACCTGGGCGCCCGGGGCCATGTTCGGCATCACCCCCGCGGGCCCGGGCTTGACCAACTGGTATGCCTGCATCACGGCTGCGGGGGAATTCCTCCCGCCACACCTGCAGCACCTCAGGGACATTTTTGGCCCATGGCGGTCGGGACCCGCAGAGGTCTTGGATATGGTGCGCGAAGACTCCATCCTGCACCACGAACTGTTTGAAACACCCCGCCTTCCCGCCTATGCAAACGGCAATACCGTGTTGATCGGCGACGCCGCCCACTCCATGGGACCGTTCCTTGGCCGCGGGGCCTGCGAGGCGCTTGTCGACGGCGCAACCCTTGGCCGGTGCCTGGCGGCCGCCGGCTCTGTGCCCGAGGGGCTGGAGGCCTACGACCGCGTCCGCCGGGCCAAGACCCAGCGCACGGTTGCCTTCTCCCGGCAAATGGGCCGATTTGCGATGATGCACAGGGGCTTCGCGGTGCGGAATGCGGCATTGGGTGCCGTCGGCACTGTGTTGCGGATTCGCGGCGCGTTCCGCCCCGTCCGGCGCGGCGGGAACTGACAAAGACCTTGGCGCCCAGGCTGATCACGATCGGGAGATCGCCTCGGTGCGTTGGTTGGGTTTGGCTGTCCGTCCGGAATGAACCGGCCGGGGTGTCGAAATCCGGCCGGCCCTGCTGCAGGGGGCTAGCTCCTGACCTTTCGTGACGAGCCCGAGAGCTGGTGCGCGTCCAATGCGAACAGATCCTCGGAGCCGGCGGTGGCCGCCCCCAACAGGCTGGCGGACTGCGGCAGGAGCTGCTGGGCGTGGAAGCGTGCCAACACCAACTGGCTCTCGGCCAGTTCGGTGTCACCTGTTGCCTGTGCTGCGACAGCCGCACGGGCCAGCATCCAGGCGCCGGCGCACAGCCCCCACATGCGCAGGTACGGCGTCGATCCGGCCAAGACGGCGTTAGGGTCCGCGGGAGCGGTGCGCAGCATCCACTGCGTTGCGGTTTCCAGGGCGTCGAACTGCCGACCGAGCTCTTCGCGGATGGAATCGAATGCGGCACCCGCTTCCGCCAGGTCTCCATCGATATCCCGCATGGTTCCCAGGAACTCCAGCATTGAGGCGCCGCCCCGAATGCCCAGCTTGCGACCCACCAGATCCGCGGCCTGGATGCCGTTGGTGCCCTCGTAAATGCCCGCGATCCGTACGTCGCGCACGTGCTGGGCCGCGCCGGTCTCCTCGATGAACCCCATGCCGCCGTGGATCTGCAGGGCCAGCGAGGTGAGTTCGTT
>JBAUMA010000170.1:0-10227 GCA_049578485.1 Specibacter sp. | reverse complement strand
CGGTCCCGTTCACCTGCCACACGGCAAGTGGACGGGACCGCTCGCGAGGGGATACCTGCCATGGTGGAAATGACCGCCGACGAAGCCACTGCTGCGGAGCGGATTTTTGGCGACCGCCTGGACTTGGCAAAGCGCTACGTTGAACACCTGGCCACATCCGGGATCGAACGCGGCCTCATCGGCCCCCGCGAGGTTCCACGGTTGTGGAGCAGGCACGTGCTCAACTGTGCCGTCGTGGCCGAGTTGATTGACGACGGCGCAAAGGTTGCCGATGTGGGCAGCGGGGCCGGCCTGCCCGGCCTGTGCCTGGCCATCGCACGGCCCGATCTATACCTGACTCTCATTGAACCGCTTGAGCGCCGCGTCATTTGGCTCGAGGAAGTTGTCATGGACCTGGGCCTGAACAATGTGGAGATCGTCCGTGCCCGGGCCGAGGCCGCAATTGGCAAGGTCGAATGCACAGTGGTCACCGCGCGCGCCGTCTCCGCCTTGGAAACCCTGGCACCGTTGACCATCCCGCTGCTGGGTGGCAAGGGCGAGCTGCTGGCCATCAAGGGGCGCAGTGCTGCGGAAGAGATCACCAAGGCTGCCAAGATCATCAAAAAACTTGGCGGAGTGCAGACCGAAGTCCTCGTGGCCGGTGCGGACATCCTCGAGGAGCCCACCACAGTGGTGCGCGTCAAGGTGGCGCGGCGCTGACCAGCCCGGTCCAGCGACAAGAACCGATAGGCTAGTGAATGGCAAACACGGCCAAATGAAAGTGAGTGTGTCAGCGTGACCAGCAGCGAAGCAGCTTCGCAACGGATCCCACCGTTCATGTCCTTGGGATCGGCACGTTCTGATGCACCCGGGGCGATGGGTGCACAAATTGGCGCTCGACTCATGAATCAACCAAAAACGGTTGATACGAGCAATTCCGGACATGTTTCACGTGAAACAACGTCCAATGCCTTGTCGCCCCTCGACAACGACTTTGATGACAGCAGCCCCATTGCTAGTCAGCTGGTGAGTGAAACCAAGCGTCGCGAGCGGCTCTTGGGACGCAAGCTGCCAAGCCCCGCGCGCACCAGAATCCTCACAGTAGCCAACCAAAAGGGCGGGGTCGGCAAGACCACCACTACGGTCAACATTGCCGCCGCACTTGCATCGGCCGGACTCCAGGTATTGGTCATCGACATTGACCCCCAGGGAAATGCGTCAACCGCGCTCGGTGTGCCACACCATGCCGAAATTGACAGTATCTACGATGTCTTGATCAATGACTTCGCCTTGTCCGATGTCGTGGCGCCATGCCCGGACATTGACAACTTGTTCTGCGCACCGGCAACCATTCACCTGGCCGGTGCGGAAATTGAGCTCGTGTCCCTGGTGGCCCGCGAGCAGCGTCTGCGCCGGGCCATCGACGACTACGTAAAATACCGTGAGGAGAACGGCGAGGCGCGGCTGGACTTCATCTTCATCGACTGCCCGCCCAGCCTGGGTTTGCTGACCGTTAATGCGTTTTGCGCGGCGAATGAGGTGATGATCCCCATCCAGTGTGAGTACTACGCACTTGAGGGCCTGAGTCAGTTGCTCAAGAACATTGAGATGATCCAAAAACACCTCAATTCGGATTTGGTGGTCTCCACCATCCTGCTAACGATGTACGACGGACGCACGAACTTGGCCGCCCACGTGGCCGCCGACGTTCGCGAGCACTTCCCCAAGCAGGTTTTGAGGGCGTTGATTCCTCGTTCTGTCCGCATTTCCGAGGCTCCCAGCTACCAGCAAACCGTCATGACGTACGATCCGTCATCCACCGGCGCGTTGTCCTACCTGGAAGCCGCCGCCGAACTGGCCGAACGCTAGACTTCATACACAGGGACACGTCAGCGTGTTCGCCACTATTGAGTACGCAATTCATCAGGGCCTGCTGTATCCGGGGCTCGTTCTATGGAGGACATTTCAATGACCGACAAACGTAGAGGCCTGGGTCGCGGCTTAGGTGCCTTGATTCCCAGTTCGTCGTCGGACGACTCCGGGTCATCCTCGATGCCAACGCGTCCGGTGGATCTCTTCTTCCCCGAGCCCAAGGGCCGGAAGCCGGCTGCGTCCACACGGGACAGCAAGAGGGCCGCCGACCCTGCGCCGACTCCCGAGCTGGTTGAGGTTCCGGGTGCCCGATTCATGGAGTTGCCGGTGGGGGACATCCACCCCAACCGAAAGCAGCCCAGGACAGTCTTTGATGAAGACGACATGGCTGAATTGGTCCACTCCGTCAGGGAGATTGGTGTCCTTCAGCCTATTGTCGTCCGTAAATCCACGGAAACCGGTGACCAGCCCTACGAACTGGTCATGGGTGAGCGCCGTTGGCGTGCATCCCAGGCAGCAGGACTGGAAACCATCCCCGTAATCGTGCGGGAGACGACGGATGACAACCTGCTGCGGGATGCGTTGTTGGAGAACTTGCACCGGAGTCAGCTCAACCCGCTGGAAGAGGCGGCGGCGTACCAGCAGCTTCTTGAGGACTTTGGCACCACCCATGAACAGCTGGCCGACAGGATTGGCCGGTCCAGGCCGCAGGTTTCAAACACACTGCGCCTGCTGAAGTTGCCGCCCGTGGTGCAACGTCGCGTGGCTGCCGGTGTCATTTCGGCCGGACATGCGCGGGCGCTGCTGTCACTTCCTGATGCTGAAGCAATGGAGCGGTTGGCGCAGAAGATTGTTGCCGAAGGCATGTCAGTAAGGGCAACCGAGGAAGCGGTCCAGCTGTACCAGGCGCCCGACCAGGCAAAGCGCGTACCTCCGACCACGCCGAGTCCCCGTCATGAGCGTTTGGACTTCCTGGCGAGTTCCTTGTCCGACAGGCTGGATACCAATGTGAAGATTTCGCTGGGTGCCCGCAAGGGTAAGGTCAGCATTGAGTTTGCGTCAGTTGAGGATTTGAACCGCATTATGGATGTTTTGGCCCCTGGGTCCAACTGATCTTGCGCGGACGACAAAGGGGGGGATTGTTTCACGTGAAACAATCCCTCCCTTTTGTGCAGTTTATGATTCTGTGGAATCGATCCTAAGCGCGAGAAGTTGCATCACTGCTCTCTGGGCAAATGACGTAAAAGAGGACTCCAAATCGTCCCGACTGAGAATTCCCACCTTTTTGAAGTGGTCATGTTTGATGGCGTGCGGTTTCTGGCCTCGCAATGTTTCACGTGAAACACATTGATGGACGAATAGGGAAGTCGGACTTGCCGCCGCCGTTCGATACTCTGATGAGGCAGGGGGGGTATCCGAATGCCACCCATAGCGGCATTGCACGGGATATCCCGCCCGTCTCATCTGACCTGTTTCACGTGAAACGTGTTCCATGGCTTTGATGGCAATGAGAGCCACCTCTGACCAGCCTCGCCTAACGAGCGAAATGATTGAATGATAGTCCCGGTAAGAACCGCTCGTACGGGGGCTGTACATCATGTCGAAGCCATTTCGGCCTCGCTCTCTGTCTGACTGTTGTCAACGGACTGGTGGTAACCAGACGCGCTTGGCCTTGTGGCCATGGGCCGGTTGGGCAGTCTGGGGAGTCACTTTCTCAAGGTCCGGGACGCAACCATGGGGCGTCCCCGGCGGCCGTGTACGTGCAACGCAACGGCCCGGACTGGGCGAGGCAGATGTTGGAGGGAGGGCGCCAGTGGGTGGAAATGAAATTCAGGGAACGCGACCGCCGGCCAGTGCGGGTGTAATGCACTGCAGCATGAGTGCGACTGGGCTTCGCGGCATCACGAGTATGGCCGGTACTTGATGTCGCCCGCGCAATAGCCATGAGAACCCACCGGGCAGGCGCCCGTGCCTCGGTGATTGCTGCTCTGCCAGTTGGAGAATGGAACGCCTCCCAATCTCCACAGGGCTGAGGTTTCGAACATGCCATGAATATGATCCGGTGAACGGAAGACATCCCGCTTGTCAGGGGTGTCTGTCCAGGGAATGGCTCCGGAAGGGTGCTCTCGATGGGTGTTTCGGACGGCAATTAGAACTCGAATTTATATCTGAGGGTCACGTTTCACGTGAAACGGGGGTGAGAGTTTGAGGACCTTCACGTCCGCGGGATGGACTGCAGGTCCACGGAATTGTGGCAATGGGCTACCAGCCGGGTGACATTCGGTTGTCGGACGTGGCGCCGATGTCGGTGTGGATGCGATCGGTGTTGTTGTAGCTGAGTTGGATGGAAGGGCTTGCGTGCGTTCTGCGTTGCTGGTGAAGGCCAAGGTGGGCGAAGGTGTTGTTGTCACTCATGACTCGTTGGATGCGACAGATGCCGTTCCGGCACCTGAACTGTGCTGCCGAAGCAGGAATCCGATCGCCCGGCGCCCTTCTCTTTGCGTAGGACATTGGCGTAGGCGATCCGGTAATGATCAGAGATGACGGTGGGAATCTAGTCGAAGTCGACGCGGACCTCGTTATTGTTGGCGGATCACGGTCACTTCCCTGCCTGCGACGTGCCATCCACCACCGTAAGGGATCCGGCTAGGCCCTTTGAGATCATGAGGGGTCGGCTCGTCCCGGCGTTCCCCTTGGTAGCGGGGCCCGGTCACGCGGTGGGCGATGTTGACGTTCTTGGTGACCGGGTCGCACCAGGCCCGCAATGATGCTTGGTGGCAGTGGAGGATCGGTGTCACGGTCCACTCTGGAATTCCTGTTGGCTGGCTGATCCGGGACGGACCGCATCGCAGCTGGTGACGGGCACGAACTCTCCGGTGGTGCACTGGCCAGGCCTGGGCTGGTGTGTGGCGGCTGGAGCGACCCAGCATCCCGGAAACTCGTTCTGCCACGTAGCGGCGCATCCACCGTGACGCGCTCACCGTGACGCACCTTGGCGCGGGACGTCGAGTTCGTTGGCGGCATACGAGACCGGCCGGTTGACTCCGAGAACACGTCCTACGAAGAGGGTTCTTCCCTGGATTGCGCACCTGGCAGTAGCGCGAGCTGGGAACCCCCAGACCGTGAAGTTGCGGCCAACTCCAGGAGGCCCCGAAGTCTGCCCAGCCGTCAAGGCCCCAGCACCGCCAACCCCATTGCGGGCTACAGCCAGGTGGATGATTCCGCAAGGTATCCCCACAGGGGTGACGTTGGGGTATGAAGATTTGATGGATGCAAGGGGCTACTGGAGAGCAGTTTGATCGTTGGCCCGGTCTCCCGATTCCAAGACAAGATCCTGGCGCCCGGAGTGGCGGATTGTGCTTGTCTGGGCGCATGAGAACGGTTGTTGTATAGACCAGCCGCTGGCGCCTCTCTCAGCCCGCCACTGGCCACCGTGGCCATGTGTATCCAGTGGTAGCCCTCGAGCCCCCTGCGGGGCCGAGAGGACGCTACGGGGAGACGGGCGGGGGTCCAAACCAGGACCTCAGGCTTCCAGTTGTGGCCCGCGCGGTGGGTTCGAGATGACTTGTTAGCCTCACCGAGATGGAGGGGGATTGTCCTACCGCTTTATCGCAGACAAGGATAGGAAAGCTGGTGCGCCGATTCTTCCCAAAGAGGGCGACCCGAGACTGATCACCATCCGGCGTGGGGGCACCCTGAGGAATGAGCCTCGTAGGCTGCTGGCGGGGAGGGCGCTGCTCTGGGCTGCACATGTGCCGCCCCTCTTTGAGCTGCAGCGAGCGGATGGCAGCGGGACCCGTGACGCCATCGCCCGTGGCAGGGCTTGGACCCGCGCCGAAGTGTTAATGAGTGCTGCCCGCCAAATGGGCCTCCAAGCGAATGAGGCTGGACGCGGCGTGCCGGACCCCGTGAAGTTCGCAGCGTTGGCGGCGGGCCAGGCCGTTGCCGTGGCTCACGTGGCCGCCCATGACCTTGGGTGCTGCAGCCTATGCCATCCGGGCGGTGGGTGCCAATCTCCCCGCTGACGAAGCGGGGCTTGCACGTGTCAAGGAGCATCGGTAGCTGCGGGCCCGCCTGCCCGGCGCGGTTCGTCAACTCGTGCTGGAAGACCAACGAAATTGAAGCGCGATTTGTTGGCCCGTTTTGGACGATTGAAGTCCAATTTGTTTCACGTGAAACACCACCACGGTGGAGTCCGGCGGTAGAGGTGCGGCAACACCGAACGACACGATTTCCTGGGGGACACATTGCTCGTCAGCATCACATACGCGGGGCCGGACGCCACTGATCTTGGCTACCTCCTGCACAAGCATCCGGATAAGGTTCAGACCTTTGAAACCGCGACGGGGCAGGCGCACGTTTTCTACACGGAGGCGGTCGCAGACCGTTGCACCGCCGTCATGTTGATGGAGGTTGACTCGATAGCTCTTGCACGGAACCGCCAGCTCCGCGGAGGCAGGGATGCGAATTCCCTGGACGACTATGTCAACGACCGACCGTATGCGGCGTCGTCGATGACGGCAGTGGCTCTCGGACAGCTTTTCGGTACCGCGATGACGGGAAGGCGTGACGCACGGCCGGGACTTGCGGCGTCGGCCATTCCGTTGGAAATCGCCTTGACAGCCGTACCGACGAAGGACGGGGCCGGACTGGCCACGAGACTTTTCTCCCCGCTCGGATTCGATGTTGTCGAGGAGCCAATCCCGCAGGATTCGAACTATCCTCAGTGGGGAGATTCGAAATACGTCAACCTGCAGCTGACCGGAACTCTTCAGCTCGCGGCTGCATTGCGCCAAATCTATGTTCTGCTGCCTGTCATGGACGACTCCAAGCACTATTGGGTAGGCAACGACGAAGTTGGCAAACTGCTGCGCGCCGGAACGGGCTGGCTGTCGGATCACCCGGAGCGCGCACTGATCACGCAAAGGTACCTCGCACACCAACAGGGGATGGTCGATGATGCCACGTTGCTTCTGGCACCCGCCGCCGTGCCGGCCGGTCGTGATGACGGCGAACCCCGGGTGGCGTCACTGCCGCTGTACCGCGTCCGTGCCGATGCCGTCATGCAGGCGCTTCGAGACGTGGGAGCTAGCCGGGTTGCGGATGTTGGCTGCGGAGAGGGTGCCCTGCTCAGGAACCTGCTGGCCGATCCGTCTTTCAGCCGCATCATTGGCACCGACGTCGCCGCCACCGCACTGGCAAGGGCCGAGGTGCTGTTGAACCTGAACGAATTGAGCCTCGGACAGCGGGATCGCGTGCGACTGCTTCACTCGTCTGTCACCTACATTGACGACAGGCTGCAGGGGTTGGATGCGGTGGTCCTCATGGAGGTGATTGAACACATCGAACCGGACAGGCTGCCGTCCGTGGTCGAGAACGTCTTCGGCCAGGCACAGCCGCGCGCAGCTGTGGTGACCACGCCCAATGTCGACTACAACCCGCTGTATCCCGGCCTGGCTGCGGGCGGTGCCCGGCACTCCGACCACAGGTTTGAATGGACTCGGCAGGAATTCCAAGAGTGGGCCAACGGCGTCTGTGAGGCCCACGGATACGAAGTGGAATTCCGCGGCGTCGGCGCCCCGGATCCTGTGGCAGGAACGCACACCCAACTGGCACTCTTCAGGAAAGGCTGACCATGGCTGAACTCGACATTCCCCAGCTGTGCCTGGTGGTCCTTGTGGGTGCCAGCGGCTCGGGCAAGTCCACCTTTGCCCGCCGGCACTTTGCACCATTCGAGGTGTTGTCCAGCGACTTGTTCAGGGGTCTCGTGTCCAACGACGAAAACGACCAGGGTGCAACAACAGCCGCCTTTGAGTCGCTGCAGTTCGTCGCGGGCAAAAGGCTCGACGCCGGCCTCCTCACGGTGGTCGATGCGACCAGCGTGCAGCCCGACGCCCGGCGCCAACTGGTGCAACTGGCGAGGGACCATGACGTGCTTCCGGTGGCTGTGGTGTTGGATATGCCCGAGGCGCCCTGCCTGGCCCGTGATGCGCGACGTGAAGACCGCACCCTGGGTGCCCGCATCATCCGCCGGCAGCAAGACCAGCTGCGACGCTCCCTGAAATCACTGGGCAGGGAGGGCTTCCGCAAGGTTCACATCCTGGGCAATGAGGCGGACGTTGCTGCTGCCACCTTCAGGCGCCAACCGCTCCTCAACGATTTCAGGCACGACTCCGGCCCCTTTGACGTCATTGGCGACGTCCATGGATGCAGGGCCGAGTTGGAAATGCTGCTGGAGAGACTTGACTACGTGATTGCCAGGGATGCGCAGGGCAGGGCCGTAGATGCTGCGCACCCCCTGGGGAGAAAGGCTGTGTATGTTGGCGACCTGGTGGACCGGGGCCCGGACAGCCCAGGTGTTCTTCGGCTGGTCATGGGCATGGTGGCCAACGGCCACGCCCGCGCCGTGCCCGGCAACCACGAGGACAAACTGGTCAAGGCCCTGCGCGGGAAGAAGGTCCAGACAGGACACGGACTGGCGGAGACCCTGGCACAGCTGGCAGCCGAGCCGGCCGAATTCCGTGCCGAGGTGGAGAAGTTCTGCGACGGACTCGTCTCACACCTCGTGCTGGATGGGGGCAGGCTGGTGGTGGCGCATGCGGGGTTGATCGAGACCTACCACGGGCGGTCATCCGCCCGTGTACGCTCATTCGCCCTGTATGGGGATACGACGGGCGCAACGGACGAATATGGACTTCCTGTCCGTCTGGCATGGGCGGAGGGTTACAGGGGCGCTGCAACGGTCCTGTACGGGCATACCCCGACACTTGATGTCGAGTGGATCAATAGAACCATGTGCCTGGACACTGGTTGTGTCTTTGGCGGCAAGCTCACCGCACTGCGTTATCCCGGGAAGGAAGTCATACAGGTAGCCTCTTCGAGGGTGTGGTGTGACCCGGTCAAGCCGCTCGCCCCTGCCCATCCCGCGATTCCGGAGCGTACCGTCGGGATGCTTAACATTGACGACGTGCTGGGTAAACACGTGGTCCAAACCAGGACGCACGGGCGGATCGGTGTCCGTGAACAATATGCAGCCGGCGCACTGGAAGTCATGAGCCGGTGGGCAACCGATCCACGATGGATGCCATACCTGCCGCCAACCATGAGCCCGGCCAATGCGTCCGCCCTGGACGGGTACCTGGAACACCCCGTCGAGGCATTCGCGGGTTTCCACAAGGAGGGGGTGGGCAAGGTGGTCTGCGAGGAAGAAGCACATGGGTTCCAGGGCCGTGGTGCTGCTGAGCAGGAACCCCGGACGATTCACGGCACCACCGGACTGGCGTGGGACCGTCTACACGCGAACCGGCCGTCCGTTTTTTGATGACGCGTTAACCAAGGAATTCCTCGGCAAGCTCGACGACGCTGTTGAAGCGGCAGGACTCTGGGCGGAACTGGGCAGCGACTGGATGCTCCTGGACGCCGAATTGCTTCCGTGGTCGCTGAAGGCGGGAGAGATGATCCGGAACCAGTACGCGGCAGTCGGGGCGGCCGCCACCGCCACCCTGGGCCGCGCCGTCAAGGCGCTAAGTCACGCCTCGGCCAATGGCGGTGACGTGGCGGAGCTTCTGGCCCGCACCCTTGCCAGGGAGCGGAACGCGCACTCCTATGTGGCTGCGTACAGAAACTACAGCGCCCCTTCGGATGGTTTGGAGGGTGTTCAACTGGCGCCCTTCCAGCTCCTAGCCACGGAGGGAAAGACGTATCACGACCGCGACCACGGATGGCACCTCGACTTTATGGACAGGCTCGTCGCAGCCAACCCGTCGTTCGTCAGGGCAACGCGTTCGACAACCGTTGAGATCGGTGATGTTGCGTCGGAGCGCGCCGCAATACAGTGGTGGGAATCCCTGACGGCGGACGGGGGAGAAGGCATGGTGGTTAAACCCATCGAAAATCTCAGCCATGGGGTCACCGGCCTGGCCCAGCCCGGCATCAAAGTCCGGGGCCGCGAATACCTGCGTATCATCTACGGGCCGGACTACACGGAACCCGGGCAACCTCTCCCGGCTGAAGGGACGCAACTCGGCGCACAAGAAGTCAATGGCGTTGCGCGAGTACGCCTTGGGTATTGAGGCACTGGAGAGGTTGGCGGCGGGTGAACCCTTGTGGCGGGTGCACCAGGCAGTCTTTGCCATCCTTGCCATGGAATCCGAAGCCGTGGACCCGCGCCTGTGACCACATGCGGGAGAAACCGCTGCGCGCCGGAGGATCGCCGATGTGAGGTGCCGGCCAAGAAGGAAGGCAGTCGATGCGGTTCTGTTTCACGTGAAACGAAACAGGGGGTCTCGACACGGGGCCTATCCGAGCTGCGAGCTTGGGCCGGGTGGGGATCGACCACCGATTTCGGCAAATTCAGTCACAAGTTTTTGGAGCTTA
>JBAUMA010000169.1:0-8943 GCA_049578485.1 Specibacter sp. | reverse complement strand
GCCGCCCCCTTTGTTGGCATCAACGGATTCTTCATCAGTGCCAAGAGCGCCAACGCGCTGGCCACCACGGAATTTGTCACGAACTACCTGACCACCGAGGCCGCCCAGGACTCCATGTTCAAGGCGGGTGGCCGCCCGCCGGCGTTGAAGGCGTCCTTTGACAAGGCCTCCGCCGACCCGATCGTGGCCGCATTCGGCAAGATTGGCGAAAACGGCGTGCCCATGCCGGCCATCCCGGAAATGGATGCCGTCTGGAATGACTGGGGCTCCACCGAGCTGACCCTGATCAAGGGCAAGGGCGACCCCGCCGCGGAATGGGCCAAGATGGCCGCCGCCATCAGGTCCAAGATCGGCGCTTAAGCACCACCGTCTGCGCTCAGCGCAGCAGCGCGCCGGGGTGTGTGGTGCCGCAGAGTCCGTGCCACTACACACCCCGCCACCCTGACCAGCCAGCCACCTGCAAGAGGACAGTCCCGTGACGCAAGTTTCACAATCCACCCACGACGCCCAAACAGCGTCCCCGTCCGCCCGCCGGCAATCCGGCGGCCGGCCGCCGTCGAAAATCCGCAAGACCTTTGGCCTGGATTCGCTCAAGGGCATCCTGGTCAAGGTGGTGCTGCTGGGGCTTGTTGACGCGTTCGCCGTGTACGTCATGATGATGCTGTTCATCAGCCAGTCGTGGCCCGTGCTGGTCATTGCCGCACTGGTCACGCTGGCCGTGAACTGGATCTACCTGCGCAAGGGCGGGCTGCCAGCCAAATACCTGGCGCCCGGGGTCATCTTCCTTGTCATCTTCCAGGTGCTGGTGGTCCTCTACAGCGGCTACATTGCCTTCACGAACTACGGCGACGGGCACAACAGCTCCAAGGAAGACGCCATTTCCGCCATCCAGATGACGGCCCAAAAGCGGGTGCCCGATTCCCCGGCGTTCAAGACGGCCGTGCTGGAGCAAGACAACCAGCTGTTCCTGTTGTTCACCAGCCCCGACGGCACGGTGTCCATCGGCTCCACCAGCAAACCGTTGACGCCTGTCGCGGACGCCGGACTGGACTCCGCCGGCAAGGCCGTCTCCCTGCCCGGCTATGACACGTTGAAGTTTGCCCAGATCGTGGCCAACCAGACTGACATCCTGAAGATTTCCGTCCCCGTCTCCGATGATCCCGCCCAGGGCAGCCTGCGCACCTCCGATGGCAGCACCTCCTTCGCCTTCAAGCCCTCGCTGACTTATGACGCCGCCACCGACACGTTCACCGACGTTGCGACGGGTGCCACGTTCACGGACAACGGCCAGGGTGCCTTCGCCGGCAAGGACGGCAAGGCGCTGGCCACCGGATGGAAGATCAACGTCGGCTTCGACAACTTCGTCCGTGCCTTCACCGACCCGAACCTGCGGGCACCCCTGCTCGGCGTGATCGCATGGACCTTCACCTTCGCGATCGCCTCGGTCATCCTCACCTTCGGCCTGGGATTGTTCCTGGCCGTGACGTTCAACCGGGAGGACATGAAGGGCAAGAAGGTGTACCGGATCCTGATGATCCTGCCGTACGCGTTCCCGGCATTCCTCTCCGGCCTGGTCTGGTCCGGCATCCTGAACCCGCAATTTGGCTGGCTCAACCAAACGCTCCTGGGCGGGGCCGAGATTGGCTGGCTGACGGACCCGGTGCTGGCCAAGATCAGCGTGCTGGTGGTGAACCTTTGGCTCGGCTTCCCCTACATGTTCCTGGTGTGCACCGGCGCCCTGCAGTCCCTGCCCATGGAACTGGACGAGGCCGCCCGCATGGACGGTGCCGGGGCATGGCGGGTGTTCCGCTCCATCAAACTGCCGCTGCTGCTGGTCTCCATCGCGCCGCTTTTGATCGCCTCCTTTGCGTTCAACTTCAACAACTTCAACGTCATCTACATGCTCACCGGCGGCGGACCGCGCTTCACCGACACCACCCGCGACATCGGCTCCACGGACATCCTGATCACGCTCGTGTACAAGGTGGCCTTTGGGCAGGGCACTGGCCGCGACTACGGCCTGGCCAGCGCGTTGGCAATCGTCATCTTCGTGATCGTGGCCACCGTATCCGCCATCAGCTTCAAGCAGACCAAGGCACTTGAGGAAGTGAACTCGTGAGCACCACCACCATTCCCGCAAGCGAACAGACGATCATTCAGGCCCGTCCCCGCCGCAGCTTCGGCGCCTGGTTCAAGGACCTGGGCTGGCGCCACCTCGTTGGCGTGGTTGTCACCATCTTCGCCGTGTTCCCGCTGCTGTACGTGCTCTCCGCGGCACTGAACTCCAACGGCACCCTGGCCGGCACCAGCGGCCTGTTCACCCAAGTGGACTTTGGCAACTTCGTCAACCTCTTCAATGACCCCTCGCGCCCGTTTGGCCGCTGGTTCATCAACACCCTGGTGATCGGCGTCGTGACGTCCGCGGCAACGGTGTTCCTGGGTGCCATGGCCGCCTACGCGTTCTCCCGCATGCGCTTCAAGGGCCGCCGCGTGGGCCTGCTCTCCCTTCTCCTGCTGCAGATGTTCCCGCAGCTGCTCGCCGTCGTCGCGATCTTCCTGCTGCTGAGCGGCATTTCCGATGTCGTGCCCGCGCTGGGACTGGGCAGCCAGCTGGGCCTGATCATGGTGTACCTGGGCGGCGCCCTCGGCGTGAACACGTACCTGATGTACGGCTTCTTCAACACCGTCCCGCAATCCCTCGATGAGGCGGCCAAGATTGACGGTGCCTCACATGTGCAGATCTTCTTCGGTATCATCCTGCGCCTGGTCACACCCATCCTGGCCGTGGTGGCGCTGTTGGCGTTCATCGGCATCTCCAGCGAGTTCGTGATTGCCTCCGTGGTGTTGACGGACCCTGATTCCCAGACGCTCGCCGTCGGCCTGTATTCGTTTGTGGCCGACACCCGCTCCAAGAATTGGGGCATCTTCTCGGCCGGGGCAGTTTTGGCCGCCGTGCCTGTCATGGCGCTGTTCCTGTTCCTGCAGCGGTACATTGTCAGTGGCTTGGTTCAAGGTGGAGTAAAGGGGTAAACATGGGCAGGCAACCACATCACGACGGTTCGGCGCTTCACGTGGAAGGCACGACGCCGGTGCTGGGCGAACGCCGCCGGCTGCGGTTGCGAGTCCCCACAGAGTGGGGGAACGCGTCCCGGGTTTGGGTGCGGTCGGTGCAGGACGCCGAGCCCCGCTACGACGAGGCCGCCCCGGCGGGGGAGTTGGACGGCTGGGCGTGGTGGGAGGCCACCATGCTGGTGGTCAACCCCGTGGCACTTTACAGGTTTGTCATTGAGGTCCCCGGCGCCGAAGGTCAGCCTGCCAACTACTGGTCGCTGAACAATGCAGGCTTGTTTGCCCGGGACACCTCGGACTACAACGACTTCCGGATCACCACCGCTGTGCCCGCACCGCAGTGGTCCAGGGATGCCGTCATGTACCAGGTGTTCCCAGACAGGTTTGCCCGCTCTGCTGCGGCGGAGCAGTTGCCCGCACCTGACTGGGCCATCGCCTGCGCCTGGGACGAACCCGTCCAGGGGACGGGGCCGGACGCCTCACGCCAGTTTTACGGCGGGGACCTGGCGGGCGTGCTGGAGGAGATCGAGCACCTGGCCGGCCTGGGCGTTGACATCATTTACCTCACGCCGTTCTTCCCGGCCCGCTCCAACCACCGCTACGACGCCTCGACCTTCGGGCACGTGGATCCGCTGCTCGGCGGGGATGCGGCACTCATCGAGCTCGTGGAGGCGGCCCACGCCCGCGGCATGAAGGTCATGGGCGACCTGACCGCCAACCACACGGGCGACGCCCATGAGTGGTTCCAGCGCGCCCAGGCTGATCCGTCCAGTCCCGAGGCCGACTACTACTACTTCAATGCCGACCACACCAAATATGAGTCGTGGTGGGGAGTGCCGTCGCTGCCGAAGCTGAATTGGGCCTCGCCCGGGCTGCGCGAGGCGTTCGTTACGGGGGAAGACTCCGTGGTGGCGCACTGGCTCAAGGCGCCCTTCAACCTTGACGGCTGGCGGATCGACGTCGGCAACATGACGGGCAGGCTCGGCGCCCAGGACATCAACAAGGAAGTCGCGGCGCTGATTCAACAGCGTGTCCTGGAGATCAACCCCGATGCCCTGCTGCTCGGTGAGGAAACCTCCGACGCCGGTGCCGACGTGGACGGGTTCGGCTGGCAGGGCGCCATGACGTATTCCAACTTCACCCGCCCCGTGTGGCAGTGGCTGGCCGATACCAACGCCAGCGTGGACTTCTTCGGCACCCCTTTGGACGGGCCCAACCGGGTGGGCGCCGAGACCGTCCTGGCCACCCACAAGGATCTCTCCAGCGCCTTCAGCTGGCCCGTCCGGAACGCCACCATGAACGCGCTGAACACCCACGACACCGCCCGGGCGGCGTCGGTCATGATTCCCGGCGGTCCGATCGTGGCGGCCGCCCTGTCCATGATGCTGCCCGGCATCCCCGTGGTCTTTGCCGGTGACGAGTTTGGCCTGGAGGGCGACCGTGGCGAGTCCTCCCGCACGCCAATGCCCTGGGATGAGCCGGCTCGCGTGGTCACCGACCTTCGTGCGGACTATGCGGCCTTGACCGCACTGCGGCACAACAGCCCCGCCGTGCAGCACGGCGGGATGCGCTGGTTGATGGCCGACGGCGATGTGCTGGCTTTTGTGCGCGAGTCGCCGGAAGAGTCCCTGCTGGTGGTGGCGGTCCGCGCCGCTGTCCAGGGACTGGCTCCTGACGCCCTGGGGCTCAGCGAAGCGGAGGCCGGTGCGCTGGCCTCCGATCCCGCCTACCAGCGTGGCAGCAGCCGCTTCGACGGCGGGATCCACCTTACGGGTCCGGGCGTCTACATCTGGCGCCTGCCCGGCATCGTGGTTCCGGTGATCGAACCTGTCGAGGCCCCGGCCGCCTGACCCCGGCGCCGGTGCCGATATTTCCTCGGCGACTTTCCGGCCAATCGGCCGCGAGCGGCCTCGGCCTCCCTGACGTCGCCTACGGAAACATCAGTCCCGGCGCCTCACCTGTCGAGGCCCGGGGTCTCGACACGCTCAACCACCGGCGAGCGACGTCCGCGGTGTCGATAAGCGCCGCCGTCGTGCTTCTACACTGGAAGGTGCCTGCGATCGGCGGCAACGGAAAGGCAATCACGGACATGACAGCAACACCCGGCCACGTGGCCTCGGATTTCGAGCGGGAGCTGCGCGACGCGCTCGGCGACGGCCAGCTCAGTGTCCGGCCGGCGGATCTGCGCAGCTACGCGACCGACCAGGGCCCCGTGACGGACTACCGGGAACCGGTGGCGGTGGTGTGGGCCCAGACCATTGCGGATGTCCAGGCCGTGGTGAAGCTGGCGGCCAAGCATGGGGTGCCCGTGGTGGCGCGCGGTGCCGGGACGGGAGTGTCCGGCGGAGCCCATGCCACGGCAGGGTCGCTAGTGCTGTGCCTGGACAGGATGAACAAGATCCTGGAACTCAACCCCGAGGACGAGATTGCCCGCGTGGAGCCCGGCGTCGTCAACGCCGAGCTCAACACCGCAGCCGCAGCGCACGGGCTCATGTACGCCCCGGACCCCGCCAGCTACAAGGTCTCAACCATCGGCGGCAACGTGGCCACCAACGCCGGCGGCCTGCGCTGTGCCAAATACGGGGTCACCCGCGACGCCGTCCTGGCCCTGGATGTGGTGCTGGCCGACGGCGCTCTGATCCACACGGGGCACCGGACGTTCAAGGGCGTGGCCGGTTACGACCTCACAAGCCTGTTCGTCGGATCCGAGGGGACCCTCGGCATTGTTGTGGGCGCCACGGTGCGGCTGAAGTACCTGCCGGTGGACATCCGCACGCTGGCCGTATTCTTCCCGGACATGCAATCGGCAACTGCGGGCATCCTGGCCCTGGGCGCCAAACGAGTGCAGCCGTGCATCCTGGAGCTGCTGGACGGGCCGTCCCTGGAGGAACTCGACGCGCGCAACGGCAGCAAGCTGGCCGACAGGGGAACCGCGCTGCTGTTGGCCCAATTTGACGGGCTGGCCGCCGCACAGGAGGCGGACATCGCCGCTGCGGCACTGACGGCACTGGGCGGCAACGTCAACCTGGAAGACCCCGACGAAGCCGAAACCCTGGTGGACCTGCGCAGGCACAACCGGGGCATGGACGTGGACTCGGAAATCACCGTTGGCGAGGACGTGGCGGTGCCGCGCTCGCAGCTGGTCCGCTACGTCGCGGCATTGGAGGAGATGGCGGCCCGCCACGGCGTCGGGGTCCGCATCATCGCCCACGCCGGGGACGGCAACCTGCATCCCACTTTTTGGGTGCCGGAGTTTGAGGAGGCCAGCGTTGCCGCGCTGAATGCGGCCCTCGACGAGTCCATCGACAAGGCCCTCGAACTGGGCGGCACCATCACCGGCGAGCATGGGATCGGCCAATACAAGCTGCAGTGGCTGCCGTTGGAGCAGGCCGAACCGGTGCGCGAAATCCAGCGGAACATCAAGAATCTGCTTGACCCGCAGGGGATCCTGAACCCGGGCAAAGCCATCGTGTAGCGGTCGCCCCGCCGTGGTTGGGGCTTGGGTGGGACGACGACGCCGGTGCCGTTTCGGTGCCCGACGTAGGACGACACTTGACTAATGTGGTGCGGATCGGGCAGTGTACTCTCGGGGGCACGACGTCCAATTCCGGGCGCATTGGACTAGCTTGAAAGTAATCCATGACCATCATCTTGCGCCCCAGGTGGCGACGCGTTGCCCGGTACACGGTGGCAACGATGGCCCTCGCAACACTTGCCCTCGGCAGTACTATCGCCTTGTCCGTCCCCGCGCAGGCTGCTGACGGCAAGACCCAAGCTCGCCCGTTTGCCGCGCCGGAGAACTCGTTTTCTTTCGTTGGCAGCAAGGCCGGCACGACACTTCCGACGCCCCCGTCACCCGAACCTGGCTCCAGCCAAACGGCCATGCCCACGGCCCCGCAGCCCGCCCCGCAGCCCGAGGCAGACGACAAGCCCGCGAAGCCGCCGGCAGTGGTGCCAAAACCTGCGGCGCCCAAACCGGCAGCTCCCGCACCTGCGGCACCCGCACCCGCCGTGCCGGTTTCCGCGGCGCCCACCGCCGCGGTCCGCGCATCTGAGGCGGTTACACCGTCTGCCGAGGGGCAGGTGGTGCCGCTGGCGTCGGAATCGCCTTGGCCCACCTACGTCAGCACTGAAAAGCCGCAGGAGTTTGAGCCTGCCGTGGCCAGCGCCGAGGCCTCACAAGCCGTGATGAAGGAAAGCAGTGCCGAGTTGTCCCTGTCGAGCGAAACGTCGGGCGGACCTAAACTGCTGATGTGGGTGGGCTTGTTCTTGGGCCTGACGCTGCTTGCCGGTGGAGGTGTCGGAATTTACGCCCTTGTGCACGTCCGCGGCCAGCACCGGGGCCGCTAAGGCAATCGAGAGTACAGATCCGGCGGCCACTCGGCTTCTCCGCCCGCCGAACGTACACAAAAGGTGACTCCCACGGTTTGGGAGTCACCTTTTGTGTACGTTGGTGCGAGGGGGTTTCCCGAACCAGCTTGAATGGTTACTCGCCCGAGGCGGACGGCTCATCCTCGAAGGCGCTGTCCGGCACCACTCCACTCTCAAGCATCTTGATGGTCGCGGTGTCGGTGCTGAGCATGATGGCGTCCTCGTCGCGGCGGTAGCGCAGGATCGTGTCCACGTACGACTGCACGGCCTCGGCCAGCGGAACGTTGCGCTCGTCCTGCTGCGACATGTACCAGCGGTGCTCCAGGACCTCGTGCACCACCTCGGCCGGTTCCAGTTTCCCGCCGAGTTCTTGCGGGATGGATCGCACAATGGGTTCAAAAATGGAGCTTACCCATTCATGGGCGCTGATCTCTTCGTCCTTGGGGGGCGTGACGTCGTTGCGGAACGAGTCCATGTCATTGAGCAGCCGGCGGGCCTGGTTTTCCTGGGCGTCAATGCCCGTCAGGCGCAGCAGGCGGCGCTGGTGGTGGCCGGCGTCGACCACCTTGGGCTGGAGCTGGATGGTGGAGCCGTCGGGCGTGGTCTTGATGGCGTACTCTTCCACGTCAAAGCCGAGCTCGTTCAAACGGCGGATGCGGGCGCCCACGCGCCAGCGGTCCTCCAGTTCAAAGGATTCCTTCTCCGTCAGCTCGGCCCACAGGCGGCGGTAGCTTTCCATGATCAGTTCGCTGGTGGCCACCGGATCCACCTTTTCCTCGATGAGCCCGCCCTCCAGCAGGTCCATAAGTTCCCCGGCGATGTTGACGCGGGCAATTTCAAGGTCGTACTCACGCTGGCCGGTGGAAAGATCGGGGTACAGCTCGCCGGTCTCGGCGTCGACCAGGTACGCGGCGAAGGCGCCGGCGTCGCGCCGGAACAAGGTGTTGGAGAGGGACACGTCCCCCCAGTAGAAGCCCACCAGGTGCAGGCGGACCAGCAGCAGGGCCTGTGCGTCGATCAGGCGCGTGAGCGTGTCACGGCGCAGCTTCTGCGAAAAGAGCGCCCGGTAGGGCAGGGAGAACTTCAAGTGCCGGGTGACCAGCACGGGGTCCAGGGGAGCGCCCGTGGGGGTGGTGCGGCCCGTGATGACGGCGACGGGTTCAACGCAGGGCACATCGAGCCGGGCCAGCTTGCGCAGCATGTGGTATTCGTGCCGGGCCACATGCTCGGAGGTTTCCTTGATGGCGATGACCGAGCCGTCCAAGTGGGCAAAGCGGACCACGTGCCGGGAGATGCCGCGGGGGAGGGCCGCCAGGTTTGCGGCGGGCCATTCCTCCAGCTTGATGTGCCAGGGCAGATCCAGCAGGCCCTGATCGGCGGTGGCCGCCGTGATGTTCAGGGAGCCCATGACCTGGGCCGGCGGCGCCGACTTGCGCGGCAGCTTCCCGATCTGGGCAAAGTCGGTGGGTTCGTTGTTCCATTGGGCGCCTGGCAGGTCAGTCA
>JBAUMA010000168.1:0-2947 GCA_049578485.1 Specibacter sp. | reverse complement strand
CCTTGAGGACGCCATTGAAATTGACGTCGACGCCTTGTTCGACGGCAAGGACATGTACCTTGGCGGCATCATGGAGCACATCGAAGAGGCCGGCATCCACTCCGGCGACTCCGCCTGCGTGCTGCCTCCCATCACCTGGGCAAGGACGTCCAGGACCGTGTCCGGGCCGCAACACGTGCCATCGCCGAGGGCGTGGGCGTCCGGGGCCTGATCAACATCCAGTTCGCCCTGGCCGCCGACATCCTGTACGTGCTCGAGGCCAACCCGCGTGCCTCCCGCACCGTGCCGTTCGTCTCCAAGGCCACGGGCGTCCAGATGGCCAAGGCCGCCGCACTGATCGGTGTTGGCGTGTCCATAGCCCACCTGCGCAGCGTCCACCACATCCTGCCCGAACTGGGCGACGGCGGCACCCTGCCGGACAGTGCCCCCGTGTCGGTGAAGGAAGCGGTCATGCCGTTCAACCGCTTCCGCACCCCCGAGGGCCACGTTGTCGACTCCCTGCTGGGCCCGGAAATGCGCTCTACCGGCGAGGTCATGGGCATCGACAAGCACTTTGACACGGCCTTTGCCAAGAGCCAGGCGGCCGCCAACGGCGCCCTGCCCGTCTCTGGCAAGGTGTTTGTCTCGGTGGCCAACCGCGACAAGCGCAACATCATCATGGCCGTCAAGCGCCTTGCCGACCTCGGCTACGAGATCGTCTCCACGGGTGGCACGGCCGATGTGCTGCGTCGCAACGGCATCGCCTCCACCACTGTCCGCAAGATCGCCGAGGGCACCTCGGTCGATGGCGAAGGCACCATTGTGGACCTGATCAACAACGGCGAGATCGACATGATCTTCAACACGCCCACTGGCGGCCAGGCCCGCGGCGACGGCTACGAGCTCCGCGCGGCGGCCGTCTCCAACGGCAAGCCCTGCATCACCACGGTGGCCGAGTTCAACGTGGCCGTGCAGGCCATGGAGGCGCTGCGCACCTACGAGTGGGACGTCACCAGCCTGCAAGAGCACGCCAAGGTCTTGGCGGCCGGTCAGGCGGAGCAGCACAAGCAGTCAGAGCAGCACAGCCAGGCGGCGCAGAATGCCTAGCCCGGACGAGTTGGCCTTGACAGGTTCGACCACCGGTGGTCGAGCTCGTCGAGGCACTTTCGGCGCGCGGCTTGCCGCGGCGATGACCGCCAGGGGCCCGTTGTGTGTGGGCATCGACCCGCACCCCGGGCTGTTGGCGGCATGGGGCCTGGATGATTCGGTCCAGGGCCTGCGGAAGTTTTCGCAGACCGTCCTTGAGGCGGTGGCCCCGCTCGCGGCGGCCGTCAAGCCGCAGGTGGGCCTGTACGAACGCCACGGCTCGGCCGGGCTGGCCGTATTGGAGGAGCTCCTGGCCTCGGCCGCGTCGGCCGGGGTGTTGAGCATTGCCGACGCCAAGCGGGGGGACATCGGCTCCACCATGGCCGGCTACGCCGATGCCTGGCTGCGCGACGGTTCGGCCCTGGCCGCGGATTCTGTGACCCTGAGCCCGTACCTGGGCTTTGAGTCGCTGCGCCCGGCCCTTGACCAGGCCGCCGGATCCGGCCGGGGCGTGTTCGTGCTGGCCCTGACCTCAAACCCGGAAGGCGCCTCGGTCCAGCATGTTGGCGGCGCGGAGTCCGTGGCCCAACGCATCGTGCAGGCGGCCGCCGTCGAAAACCGGCGCTACGCGGATGAGGTGCTGGGCTCGGTCGGTCTGGTGGTTGGCGCCACCGTGGGCACGGCCCTGGCTGACCTTGGCATCGACCTGGCCGCCGTCCACGGCCCCATCCTGGCGCCCGGGCTTGGCGCCCAGGGCGCCACCGGAGCCGACATGAGGGCCACCTTTGGCGCGGCCTACCCGGCGGTGCTGGCCACCTCGAGCCGGGGAATCCTCGCCGCCGGCCCGTCCGTGGCGGCGCTGCGTGCGGCCACGGCGGAAACGCTGCTGGGACTCTAGGTACGTGGTGGGCCGGCCTCCGGTGGTACTGGGGGCCGACGACGGACAGGGGTGGTCCACGAGGGCTGTCTGAAGGGTTGTTCGGCCTCTGCCTGCTGGTCGTCGTGTAGCTTGCGGCGGCTGGCAGGCAGGACTGCGGTGCCAGATTGTTGACGCCAAACACCGGACGCGAGCGTAAAATGAGAGCCTCAAACGTTTCGCTAAGGACGATCCATGAGCCTTTCATCCAGCCCCATAACAACCATCCTGCCAATCACGGACGGGCCTCGCTCAAGGAAGTTTTACGAGGCGTCCCTCGGCCTGTCCTTCCAGGGCCAAGCCGCGGACGGCAACCTCATCTTCGATCTGGCTGGATCCGGGTCGCTGGCGCTTCTGAGCGATCCGAATGCCCGACCGTCCGCACATACGGTCGTGAGTTTCGAAGTTCAGGACATCGGAGGGGTCATACGTGAGCTGGGTGCGCAGGGCGTCGTCTTCGATGACTATGACCTGCCGGACCTTAAAACTACTGATCACGTCTGCGTCCTGGGATCGGAAAAAGCCGCGTGGTTCAAGGATCCCGACGGCAACATCCTCTGCCTGCACGAGAACCTGCCCGCGGCAGATTGATACCAGAAGCGACAACGAGGGAACTTCATGGGCCGGCACCGGCCTGCGGATTGATTTTGCCTCCCCAGTGCGGATAGGTTCAACTGAACATCATGTTCAGCCGAACCTGTCCGCATTGCGGTCACCGCAAGGAGCCTATCCGTGAGTTTGCCGCCACTGTCTTCCCAGGAACGCGCGGATGCACTGAAAAAGGCCGCGGCTGCCCGCACCCTCCGGTCAGAGACCAAACGTGCGCTAAAATCGGGAACCTTGTCGGTGGCCGCGGTGATTGCCGCAGCAGCCGACGAACCGGCCCTGGGCCGGTTGAAGGTAACAGACTTATTGGAAGCCCTTCCGGGCATTGGAAAGGTACGTGTAACAGTGATTATGAGCGAG
>JBAUMA010000167.1:0-17799 GCA_049578485.1 Specibacter sp. | reverse complement strand
GCAGACCCTCACTCCAGCCGCCCATGCCCGCCTCTTTTCCTCCCGTATTTCTGACCTTAAGCACGCCCGAATCCGGCCACCAGGACAACTTCCCGAATTGTGAAGCATCCGACCTGCGGCCCCGGCTGTGGAGGAGAAGCCGGTTCGTGAAAGAATTGGCCCATGTCTGAATCCGCTTCCGCCACAGCCCGCATCCCTTCCGGCCGCCTGTCCCTGGCCGCTTCCTCCGAGCAGATTGCCCTGGGACCCCTCGACGGCCGTTACTCGGGCGCCGTGGCGCCGCTGGTCGACTACCTTTCCGAGGCCGCGCTGAACCGCGACCGCGTGGGCGTGGAGGTCGAGTGGTTCATCCACCTGACCAACAACGTGGTGCTGCCGGGCACTGAGCCGCTGACCGTTGAGCAGCAGGCCGGCCTGCGCGCCATCGTCACCGAGTTCGACGCCGCCTCCGTCAAGGAACTGGCCGACATCGAAAAGGTCACGGTCCACGACGTCAAGGCCGTGGAATACTTCATCGGCAACCGCCTGGCCGCCCTGGGCCTGGAACGCCTGAAGCCGCTGGTCCACTTTGGCTGCACCAGCGAAGACATCAACAACCTCTCCTACGCCGTGGGCATCAAGGGTGCCGTAGAGGACGTGTGGCTGCCCGCGGCCCGCGCCCTCGTTGCAAAAATCACCGAAATGGCCCGGGAGAACCGTGCCGTGCCCATGCTGTCGCGCACACACGGGCAACCCGCCACGCCCACCACGCTGGGCAAGGAAATGGCCGTCACCGCGCACCGGTTGACCCGCCAGCTGGATCGCGTCGCCAAGACCGAATTCCTGGGCAAGATCAACGGCGCCACGGGCACCTACTCGGCCCACTACGCCTCCGTTCCGACGGCGGACTGGGAAGATGTGGCCAAGGGTTTCGTCGAGTCCCTGGGCCTGAGCTGGAACCCGCTGACCACCCAGATCGAGTCCCACGACTGGCAGGCCGAGCTCTACGCCGACATG
Organism: Specibacter sp.; assembly: GCA_049578485.1. Taxonomy (GTDB): domain Bacteria; phylum Actinomycetota; class Actinomycetes; order Actinomycetales; family Micrococcaceae; genus Specibacter. The sequence goes on along the minus strand of JBAUMA010000167.1, from coordinate 16,803 downwards.
GCCCGCTTCAACAGGATCCTGCACAACCTGTGCACCGATGTGTGGAGCTACATCTCCATCGGTTACTTTGCCCAGGTCCCGGTTCCCGGCGCCACCGGCTCCTCGACCATGCCGCACAAGGTCAACCCGATCCGCTTCGAGAACGCCGAAGCGAACCTGGAGATCTCCAACGCCCTCCTGGACACCCTCGGTGCCACGTTGGTGACCAGCCGCTGGCAGCGCGACCTCACCGACTCCTCCAGCCAGCGCAACATCGGTGTGGCCTTTGGACACTCCGTGCTGGCCATCAACAACGTCCTGGGCGGCCTGGGCCGCCTGGACACCGCCGAGGCCGTGCTGGCCGACGACCTTGACCACAACTGGGAGGTGCTTGCCGAGGCCATCCAGATGGTCATGCGCGCCGAGGCCATCGCCGGCGTGGCAGGCATGGAAGACCCCTACGAGCGCCTGAAGGACCTGACCCGCGGCCAGCGCGTGGACGCCGCCCGCATGCAGGAATTCGTCTCCGGCCTTGGCCTGTCGGCCCAAGCCCAGGACCGTCTGCTGGCCCTGACACCGGGCAAGTACATCGGCATTGCCGAGTCCCTGGTGGACCACCTGCAAAAGTAGCGCCACCCCCTTCGAACGGGCAGTAGTGGTTGATGTTCTTGCTCGACATCAACAACTACTGCCCGTTCGCCATTTAAGGGGACGACGCCGGCCCCCGGCACCCGCTTGAACCGCACCGTGGCTGCCACCGCCGGAAGCGGCGAATTCGCACGGGGCTAGGATGGGGCAAAGCGTCACCCCGCCCGGCGGGCCGGCATTCCACGAAGGAGAACCATGAGCAGCAGAGCCCTCGTCCTGGGTGGCGGCGGAGTGAGCGGGATTGGCTGGGAGACCGGCATGATCGCGGGCCTGGCCGAGCGCGGCATCGAGCTGCGCACCGCCAACCGCATCATCGGCACCTCGGCAGGGTCCAGCGTCGCTGCGAAGTTGACCTCCGGAATATCCCCGGAGGACGCCTATGCCGCGCAACTTGCCGACCCCGGCACCGAGCTGCCGGCGAAGATCGGGCTCCGAAACATCCTGGGGCTGCTGGGCCCGCAACTGATGCCCGGCGATGACGCCGCGATCGCACGCCGGATCGGACGCGCCGCACTACGCGCCACGACCGTCCCCGAAGCCGAGCGCCGGGCCGTCATCGCCGCACGAGTCGGCGGTTCCGGCTGGCCGCAGGCCAAGCTGTTGATCACCGCCCTGGACGCACAATCCGGAGTTCGCCGCGTCTTCGACAAGGACAGCGGTGTGTCCCTGGCAGACGCCGTTGCCGCCAGTTGCGCGGTACCCACCGTCTGGCCCCCGGTCACCATCGGCGCCAGCCGCTATATCGACGGCGGCTCACTCTCGGCGACGAACACCGACCTAGCCGCCGGGTGCACCACTGTGCTTGTCCTGGCACCCATCGCGTTTGCCCTCCGAAAGCGCTGGTCGGTGGCCGGGCAGCTGGCCGCCCTGGGCACGGGCGTCCACTGGCTGGTGCTCAGTCCTGACGCCGCCGCAAAGCGGGCAATGGGCCGGAACTCCCTCGACCCGGCAGTCCGGGCCGCATCAGCCAAGGCCGGCCGGGCACAGGCGTCCACGGTCGCCGACGCCGTCGGAAGCTTGTGGGGCTGGGCGGCTGTGTGACGGTGAAATCCACATGGCCTCCGGACGGGACAGTTCACATGTCAAAAAGGATAGGACCAGCCGTAGCTTTCGCGCCCCTCCCACAGTTCACACTCCTTGCTTGACCCGCCCCGGACGCCGCGGCACGCGGGCATGGGCTGCGGTACAACATCACCGTCTTCATCGGTCGTGAAGAACCGGGGGCTGGCAAAGAAGACGTTCATGAACAATTCACAGTCGCAATAGCCTCCCCTGGCGGCCAGCCGCCTTTCCAGCGCCGTTGCCCGCGGCGCTGACAGTGCCCGGTACCGTGACACCCACCGGTGGCCATCGCAGCCGAACTCAAGCATCCGATAGACATAGCAGGCCACGCATTCATGAGGCCACGGCCGGGTCATGGCTTCCGACAGGTCTCGCAGTTCCGCCTCCACACCGGTGGCCATGCCGTCGCCGCAGGGTGCGCCGGAGCTGCCCGGCGATATCCCTTCCATGGGAACTCCTTTCGTAGGAGTCCATCATTTCGGCCAGGGCCGACGCCCCACCAGCCCAAATGCCCATTTGTGGGCCATCCCGGCAGCTGCCCCAATTGTGGAGGAACCATCGAGGTGTCATTGCCTACATTCCGTGCCACCGGAGTCCGGTTGACGGGTACATTCGGTTCATGAGCAACGGCGATATTACCTTTCACACCCGCAAATGGGTCCGCCCGGAAGACCTCAACGCCAATGGCACGCTGTTTGGCGGCAGCTTGCTGCGGTGGATCGATGAAGAGGCGGCCATTTATGCGATCGTCCAGCTCGGCAACGGCCTGGCGGTCACCAAGTACATGTCAGAGATCAATTTTGTCTCCTCGGCCCGGCAGGGCGACCTGATCGAGATGGGCCTGACGGCCACCCACTTTGGCCGGACCTCGCTGACCATGCGCGCCGAGGTGCGCAACATGTTCACCCGCGAGTCCATCCTGACCATCGAGAAGATCGTGTTCGTCAATCTTGGCGAGGATGGCAAGCCCGCGCCGCACGGCTTCAGCGAGATCACCTACGACAGGGACAGGGTCCCCCGCAAGCACCTGGCCCACTTCGAACCCGGGGACTGAGCCTCCAGCACCGCAACCACCTTGCCCGTGCAGCCGCTCAGGCGCCTGCGCCACCGGCCCGCGCCCGCTGGAACGCAAGGATCCGCTCCATGCCGTCACGAACGGCGTCGTACCCGGCGGCAAAGCTGAGCCGCACCGTGTCCCGGCCCCCCACGGAGTCAAAGTCCGCACCCGGCACAATGGCCACGCCGGCCGATTCCAGCAGCGCCGAACAATAGGCGGCGGAATCGGCAAAGCCGTCCATGGCCGAACCGAGGCTGGCATAGAGGTAAAACGCGCCGTCGGCGGGGGCCGCCCCGCCCCACCCCAGCCGGTCCACGGTGGCCAGCAAGTACTCGCGCGTGCGGGCAAACTCGGCCACAAAGGCATCGGCTTCGGCGTAGGAGTCCTCCGTGAACGCTGCCACGGCCGCCAGCTGGGCAGGGGCCGGAGGGCACAGGGCCACGTTGCCGGCGAGCGCGTCCACCGCGTCGATGAGGTCATCGGGCACAATCGCCCAGCCCAGGCGCCAGCCGGTCATGCCCCAGTACTTGGAAAAACTTGAAATGACGACGCCGGAGCGGTCACGTTCCCAGGCGCACACGCCCCGGGGATCCCGGGCGCCGGCAGCGGGGTACGTGATGCCGTGGTAAATTTCGTCGCTGATGAGTCGGACGTAATTTTCTTCGCACCACCGGCCAAGACCGGCAAGTTCATCCCGGGTGACCATGGTCCCGGTGGGATTGGCCGGGGAGGCGAGCATCAGCCCGGCCAACGGTCCGTGTTCCTGCACGGCGGCCGCGAGCTGGGCCGGCGTCGGCTGAAACCGGGTCCCGGCGCCGCAGTCCAGCTCGATAACGTCGATCCCCAGTGCCCGCAGGATGTTCTTGTACGCCGGGTAGCCCGGGCGGGCCAGCGCCACCTTGTCCCCCGCGTTGAAGGCCGCCAGGAAGGTGAGCAGGAAGGCGCCCGAGGAGCCCGTGGTCACGGCCACATTTCGCGCCGGCACGTCCAGGCCGTACCAGCGCCGGTAGTGCCCGGCGATGGCCTCGCGAAGTTCGGCAATGCCCAGGGAGGGCGTGTACGTCAGCGGCGTCCCCGATGCGTGGATGGCGGCGGCTGCCGCGGACACTTGCGACGGCGCCCCGCCGCCCGGTTCCCCGGCGCACAGCGAAATGACTGAACGCCCCGCCCCGCGCAGCTGCGCCACGCGGGAGAGGATGTCCATCACCGCAAAAGGCGGCACCTGGGCCCGAGCGGCGACCGTCAGGGGACGGTTCACGAAAGCCCTTGGCCGATCACCGGCAGGCCCGTCGTCGGGAAGGCTCCGGGGAACACGGACGGCACGGCGGGCGGCGCCTCCGCCAGCGGCACGGAAACGGTCTCTGCAGCCGTGAGGTGCACGGTGGTGCCGCGCACCTCCACGGAAAGCGGGCGTGCCCCGTCCTGCAGCCGGAACGAGATGGCCTCCGGGCCAAGTTCCACCGCCAGCAGGGCCCCGTTCACCGTCAACTTGAACGACAGTGAGTCCCACGACGCCGGCAGGCGGGGGTCGAAGTGCAGGATCGGTCCCTGGTCGCGCATGCCGGCGAAGCCGCACACCAGCGAACTCCAGATGCCGCCGGCCGAGGCGATGTGGACCCCGTCAATCGTGTTGCCGTGGGTGTTGTCCAGGTCGATGAACACGGCGTCGGTGAAGTGCTTCAGCGCCGTGTGGGCGTAGCCGACTTCCGCGGCCATGATGCCCTGGACACAGGCGGACAGGGTGGAGTCGCCCGTGGTGATGGGGTCGTAGAAGTCAAAGGCGCGCTGCTTTTCCTCGGCAGTGAAGTCCTGCCATTGCAGGAACATGGCCAGCACCGTGTCCGCCTGCTTGAGCACCTGGTGGCGGTAAATGACCAGCGGGTGGAAGTGCAGCAGCAGCGGGTATTTGGACCGCGGCGTCGACCAGTCCCACGGCTCCAGCGTCATGAAGTCGTTGTCCTGGCTGTAGACCTGCAGGTGGGAGTCGTACGGCAGGGACATCCTGTCCGCCGCCTGGCCCCAAACAAGCCGCTCGGCCTCGGTGACCCCCGGGTGCCCGACAATGGCCGCCGCGGCACGAAGGTTGAAGCGGGCCATGACGTTCGTGTACAGGTTGTCGTTGACCACGGCCGTGTACTCGTCCGGTCCGGTGACGCCGTGGATGTGGAACATCCCGTCCTTGCCAAAGAAGCCCAGCGACACCCACATCCGCGCCGTCTCAACGAGCAGGTCGGCGCCGATCTCGTCCTTGAAGCCTGGATCACCCGTGGCCCACATGTACCGTTTGGCGGCAAAGGCGATGGCCGCGGCAATGTGGAACTGGGCGGTGCCGGCGGCGTAGTAGGCGCTGGCCTCCTCGCCGTTGATGGTCCGCCAGGCAAACAACGCCCCGTCCACGCTGAGGTCGGTGGCCCGGCGTCGTGCCGCAGGCAGCATCTGGTGCCGGGATTCAAGCACCTGCCGGGCAGCCTCGGGGTTGGTGTATGTCAGGTACGGCAGGAGGTAGATTTCCTGGTCCCAAAAATAGTGGCCCTCGTAGCCGGAGCCGCTGACGCCCTTGGCGGGAATGCCGGAAACGCCTGCGCGCGCAGTGGCCTGCGCCAGCTGGAACAGGTTCCAGCGCACCGCCTGCTGCAGCTCGGGCTGCCCGCCCAGGACGACGTCGGCACTCCCCCAGTACCGCTCGTAGTGCGCGGCGCTGTCGGCAAAGACCTCCGCCACGGGAACAAGGGCCGCCTCGGCCTCGGCCATCAAGGCCTCGTTGTGCAGCGCCTCGGCACCGTTCACGGCATAGCTGACGGATTTGGCCAGGCGAAAGTCAACGCCGTCGGCCACGGCCAAAACGTACCTGACGCTTGACTCGTCCTCGCCCACCACGGTTTCAAAGGACTGCTGCTCGCAGGACACCCAATGGTCCACAGCCATGGCCACCCGCTGGCGCGACGCAGCGGTCTCCCACACCAGGCGAAGCGAACCGTCCACACCGTGCAACTCCACGGGCAGCAGCACTCTGTCCGCGTGCCGGCCAGGGCGGCGGGGGTCGTGCGCCGACTGGTCGGCGGCCGGACGGTCCTGCCGGTTCACCACGGAGGAGGTCACGTCGGCGGAGACTTCCCTGTCCGTGGACAACGTCAACTCGATGCCCAGGACGCCGCGCGCGTCAAAGCCCACGGCCCGGCGCTCAAGCGTGGTGACGGTGGCCCCGGAACGGCAGGCCCAGGTGATGGCCGTTTCATACATGCCGGTGGCAAAGTCCACGCTGCGCCGGTAGTCGAGGACGGTGGATTCGGCCAGGGAAAGCAGCTCCCCGTCAATGCTGACCGTGAAGTTGTTGGCGTCTGGCACGTACACGATCCGTTGGCCGGTCCGGGCAAAGCCAAAGGCGTTCTCGGCGTGTTTGATGTCCCACACCTCGTGGAAACCGTTGATGAACGTGCCGGGGAGCACCCCCTCATCCCCGAGTGAACGGGCGCCGCGAAGGCCCAGGTGGCCGTTGCCCACGGCCATGAGCGTTTCCAGGGTGCCGTCGTCGGCGGGGTCATGGGAGGTTTCCACGAGCTTCCAGGGGTCGCAGGGGAAGCGCACGCGGTCTGTGCTGATCAGTGACATGGGCAAAGCGTATCCTTTGGAACGAAAATGTTAGAGGAGGTCGTTGAGGTCGTCGACCACAAAGGTGGCACCGGCGTCGAGCAGAGTTTGCACGCCGGCGCCCCTGTCCACGCCAATCACGGCCCGGAAACCGCCCGCGCTTCCGGCCTGCACACCGGAGACGGCGTCCTCAACCACCACGCAGGCCTCATCCGGCACGCCCAGCAGCTGCGCGGCGTAGTGGAACGTGGCAGGGTCGGGCTTGCCGGGAAGCCCCACGGCGGCAGCCACCTGCCCGTCCACCACCACGGGGAAGTAGTGGTCAAGTCCGGCAGCCTTCAGCACCGCCGGGGCGTTGCGGCTGGAAGAGACGACGGCGAGCTTGAGTCCGTGCGCCAGCGCGGCTTCCACAAAGCGCACCGAGCCCGGGTAGGGCTCGACGCCGGCCGTTTCCACGATCGTGTTGAACACCAGGTTCTTGCGGTTGCCCAGGCCGTGGACGGTCTCATGGGCGGGGTCGTCGTCCAAGGGACCCTCGGGCAAGGTGATGCCGCGCGAGGTGAGGAAGTCCCTGACACCGTCGAATCGGGGTTTGCCGTCGATGAAGTCAAAGTAGTCGCTGCCCTGGTACTTTTCCGGGTGTCCGGTGGCATCCAGGTAGCCGTCGAAGAGTTCCTGCCAGGCCCGTTCGTGGACCACGGCGGTGGGCGTCAGCACGCCGTCGAGGTCAAAGAGGAGTGCTCCGGCACCTGTCCAGGAGGTTTGCAGATCAGTCATGGTAGTCCTTGTCAGCGCTTGCGGCGCGTGGTTTTGCGTTCGATGAGTTTGGTGGACATCAGGTGGTTGGCCGGTTCGCCCAGGTTGCCCGGGGTCTGCAGCCGTTCACACAGCAGGTTTGCCGCGAAGGCGCCTTGGTCGGCCACGGGCTGGGCCACGGTGCTCAATCCCATGAACCAGCTCATGGGATGGTCATCCAACGCCACGATGGAGACGTTCTTGGGGGCTGAGAGGCCGTGGTCGCGCAAGGCCATCAACGCCCCAAAGGCGGCTTCGTCGCATTCGGCGAAGATGGCGCTGGGGAGGCTGCGGTGGGCTATCAGTTCGGTCATGGCCCGGCGCCCGCCCTCGATCGAGGAGTCGGCGCACACCACGAGGTCCGGGTGCACCGTCAGGTCATGCTCGGCCAACGCCCGGTTGAAGCCCTTGAGCCTGTCGCCGGAGGTGTGGACCGAGTTTCCGCCCATCTCCCGGCCGGTCAGGACTCCCAGGTCCCAGTGCCCCAATTCGAGCAGGTGCCCGGTGGCAAGCCATGCGGCGTGCTCGTTGTCGATGCTGACGTTGTCCCACGGGACCTGGCTCATGCCCAGGCTTGCAACGGCCAGTCCGGATCCGGCGACCGTGGCAATTTCCTCGTCGGTGAGGTCAACGTTGAGCAGCAGCACCCCGTCCACCCTTTGCGCCAGCCCGGCAAGGTCGCCCAAAACTTTTTGGCGCACGCTCGGTGTGTTCCGAAGGCTGATCAGCACGGTGTCGAAGCCGCTGTCGGCAAACACCTCCTCGGCCGCCTCAACGGCCTGGGCAAAGAACCAAGCGGTGGCAGTGGGGGCGATGATGGCAATGGACCCGGTGCTGCCGCCGGCGAGACGGGAGGCGGCGGAGGATGCCTTGTAGTCAAGTTTTTGCGCCGCCTCGGCAACCAGGCGTTGGGCCTTGTCCGAGACATTGGGCAGGTTCCGCAGCGCCCGCGAAACGGTGCAGATGGACAAGCCGGACAGGACAGCGACGTCCTGAATTGTGGCGCGGTGAGCTTTGGCCATGCGACACGTACCTAACCCTTTCTGAGCAAGAAAAATCGGTGGCGATGTCGCACCGTCACGGACAACTGTAAGCGCTTATATTTTTCCAATCAAGAGGTCCTCATTTCCTCCCCCGGCCGCACGGGCTCCGTGGCGGTTCCGCCGCGCCCGCCAGCAGCGCTGCAGTGGCACATTTCACTGGCACCCAGGCACCCCTGCCGTTCGATCTTTTGCTTTCCGCGACAGTTTTGCCCGCTGGTTTGCCCACTGTAACCCCGCCGCCGGGCGGCCGCATAGGCTTGGGGGGTGAGTGAATTTACGCAACGTGCGCCCCGCGAACTTGTCCAGCCAATAGTGCTGCTGGTGGACCGTGAGGAACCGGCGCCTGAAGGCAGCGGGATTGCCGCGGCCGCACTGGCGTCGGTGCAGGCTTTCATGCGGGATCCCGAAAACCCGGATTGGCAATCCTGGGCGGCGGGCGCCTTTGCCAAGTCGGTGCGCCGGGCCGACGCCAAGACATTCGCCAAGGTCCTCGCTGCGTTCCCAGATCACGTGCTGGCCACCGTGGGCGAGGCAAGTGCGGCGGGCCTGCCACCCATGCCGGCGGATGAGCTGCCCAAGCTGCTAGCAAAGCTGCAGGTCTCGGGGACCCAACTGCCCGCAGGGGACGCAATGGAGCCGCAGCCGCTGACGATTGTGCTCAACGACGCCCTGGGCATGTCCACCGGGAAGGCGTCCGCGCAGGCCGCCCATGCACTGTTTGCCTGGCTCCTGGAGGCCGGGGAGGCCGCCGTCGCCCAATGGGCCGACGCCGGGTTCCCGGTGGGAGTGGTTGCGGCCGGCGCCAAGGAGTTCCGCAAGGGCCGGCGAAAGGCCGCAGGCCCGGTCATCCAGGATGCCGGGCGGACCGAGATCGAACCGGGCTCCACCACGGCCTACGTGGTGACAAACTTTTAGTCAGGGTTTGCGGGTCCGTCCGGCGTTGGCCTCGATGGCATCCAACAATGCCTCGACGCCCATGTTGTAGGCGTCCCTGTCGTCGAGCGAAATCAGTGCGCTGCGGAGGGCGTTGACGCGCGGATGCGTGGCCGGGCTCATGGGAAGGGACCTGCTCAGCCAGGCCGTGGCTTCTTCGGGGTTCTCGGAATCGCGGTCGCTGTAGCTGCTGGCGATCCCCGACGCGTAGGCCAAAACATAGGTGGAGACTGCCGCATAGTGCCGCACGGCTTCCTCGTCGCTGAGCCCGGCTGCCTCCATGCACTCCAGCATGATCTCCACGATGTTCAGCTCGGCCGGCCCGTTGGTGCTCAGGTGAATGGCCTCGGCGCCGATGGCCGGATATTCCATGTACAGCTCAAAGGTGGCCGCGGCCATCTGGCGCAGCCGCTCCCGCCACTGTTCGCGTGGCGCGGTGACCCGGAGCAGGATCTCGGCCATCAGGTTCTCCAGAAGCGCCCGCATCACGTCTTCCTTGTTGCGGAAGTGCCGGTAGATCGACGTCGGATCCGCACCCAGGTACTTGCCCAGCTCCCGCACGGTGACCGCAGGAGCACTCGGCCGGGCAGCGATGCTCATGCCGGCCGCCAGAATCGACTCCCTGTCAATGCGTTGCTTGGGGGAAACCCCAGCTCTTGATGCCACGTTGCTTGCCCCTTCCAGACCGTTGATCACAGTCAATCTAACTACACCCCCTATGTCAACGTAGTTGACACGATCGTTGACACCTATCGTGACTGTGACTAGAGTCACTCAATACAAGCGATTCAGCGGCGGCATGACAAGGCGAAGGACAAGGCATGAACGGATTTGCGGACGTAATTTACACGGGAGGCTCGGTGTTCACCGCCCTGTCGGATGCACCCGAACGGATCGGCGTGGCGGTCACTGGCCGTCACATCAGTGCGGTGGGACCCGACGCCGACATCGAACGCCTGGCCGGCCCGGACACCGAGCGGGTGGACCTCGCCGGCGCACTTCTTGCCCCCGGTTTCCAGGACGCGCACATCCACCCCGTATCCGGCGGCGTCGAATTGCTCCAGTGCAACCTATCTGAGGCCGAAAACGCCCAGCAGACGTTATCAACCATCGCCAAGTATGCGGCAACCCACCCGGCGGAGGAATGGATTTTGGGCGGCGGCTGGTCAATGGACCACTTCCCCGGCGGCACCCCCACCCGCGCGGCCCTCGACGCGATCGTGCCTGACCGCCCGGTGCTGTTGTCCAATCGCGACCACCACGGGGCCTGGGCCAACACCAGGGCCTTTGAACTGGCCGGAATCGATGCCCGAACGGCCGATCCCGTGGATGGCCGCCTTGAGCGCGAGGCTGACGGATACCCGGCCGGCACCGTCCACGAGGGCGCCGCCGACTTGTTTGACGATGTCCGCCCGTCGATCGAACCCGACATGGCGTATGCCGGTTTGATGCGCGCGCAACAGGAATTGCTCGCCCTGGGCATCACCGGCTGGCAGGACGCCGCCGTCGGCTCAATGTTCGGCGCCAAGGACATCCTCGCCACGTACCGGCGGGCCATGGCGGAGGGAACACTCCAGGCCCGCGTGGTTGGCGCCCTCTGGTGGGAACGGGACCGCGGACTGGACCAGCTTCAGGGCATGCGCGAGCGCCGCGAGTTGGTCGAAGCCACGGGAAACGGCAATTTCAAGGCCACGAGCGTGAAGATCATGGTTGACGGCGTCGCCGAGAACTTCACGGCCGCCCTGCTCACACCGTATTGCGACGGCCACGGCCACGAAACCTCCAACGCGGGGCTGTCGTTCATCGATCCGGAAGATCTCCAGGCCTATGTCACCGCGCTGGACGCCAACGGTTTCCAGGTCCACTTCCATGCCGTCGGCGACAGGGCCGTGCGCGAGGCCCTTGACGCCGTCGAGGCGGCCCGGATTGCCAACGGGCCCGACGGCGGCCGCCACCACATTGCCCACGTCCAGGTGGTGGCCGCGGCCGACGTTCCCCGCTTTGCGGCTCTGGGCGTCTCGGTGAACATGCAGGCACTCTGGGCCTGCCATGAGGACCAGCTCGATGACCTGACGCTGCCGTTCATGGAACCGGACGCCGTCGACCACCACTACCCGTTCGGCGAGTTCCGCGACGCCGGCGCCCACCTGGCCGCCGGCAGCGACTGGCCCGTCTCCAGCGCAAGCCCCATCGATGCCATCCATGTGGCCGTCAATCGCCAGTCCCCGGACTCGGAGCATCCGCCCCTGGGCGCGCCCGGCCAAAAGCTGGACCTGGCCACGGCCCTGCGCGCCTATACGGCCGGAACGGCCTACGTGAACGGCATGGAGGAATCCACCGGGGCCATCGCTCCAGGGTTCCTGGCCGATCTGGTGGTGCTGCACCCCAACCCGTTTGACGTCGACCCCGCGCAGATTCACGCCACGAGGGTTGAATCCGCGTGGATCGGCGGCCGCCTGGTCCACTCCACCGCCCCATCGACCGCATCCTGAACGCTGCGTCCCAAACGAGGAGACACCATGCCCCTGACAACTACACCCAAGCGGCGCGGCAGGCACGTCCTGGCCGCGGTGTCCATGCTTGCCGCCGGCTCGATGCTGCTGGCCGGCTGCTCCAGTGGCGGCAACACCAGCAAAGACGCCGCCAGGTTTGAACTGACGGCCAATTCCGCCAAGCCCTCGGGCTCGATCGACTCCTTCACGTGGGCCATCTATGCCGAGCCCGCCTCCCTGGACTACACCCACGCCTTCGACTACCCGGACAACCAGGTTCTGGCCAATGTGTGCGAATCGCTGATGCGCTGGAACTCCGACCTCACCGTCTCCCCCGGGCTGGCGGAAAAGTTCGCCAACCCGACCCCCACCACCTGGGTGTACCAGATCAGGCCGAACGTCAAGTTCCATGACGGGACCACCCTGAGCGCCAACGACGTCGTTGCCTCCCTGGAGCGGCACCTGAACCCCGAGGTGGGCTCCTATTGGTCAGCCGTCTACGAGAACGTGACCTCCATCAAGGCCACCGGGCCCATGGAAGTCACCGTCACCACGAAGAAACCCGACGCCTTGTTCAATAACTACATGGCCGCCAGCCCGGGAACCATCGAGTCGGCGGCCACCCTGAAGAAGGACGGCGCCAACTACGGAAACCCCTCCACTGGCGTCAACTGCACCGGCCCGTTCTCCCTTGACTCATGGAATTCCGGTACCGGCATCACGTTGAAAAAGTTCAACGACTACTGGGATCCGGCATTGATGGCCAAGGCCAACGAGGTGAAGTTCGTGTTCCTGCCCGATTCCAACGCCCGCGTGAATGCCATGAAGTCGGGCGCGGTGGATGGCAGCTGGCAGGTCCCCTCCAACGGGATCGACCAGCTCAAATCATCCGGCCAGGGCCAGATCCTGTTCGGCACCAACACCTCTGTCATCAGCGAGATTGTGGGCAACACCGGGGGCGTGCTGGGCGATGTCCGGGTCCGCAAGGCGCTCTTGATGGCCCTGGACCGCAAGGGCCTGGTCCAGGCAGCCGAACAGGGCTACGGGACTGTCACCAACAGCCTGACCACCAAGTCGGCCTGGATGGGCGTCAAGGACGACGTCGTCAACGGCGCCTTCGCAGGCCTGAACAACTACGACTACAACCTGGACGCGGCCAAGAAGCTGATTGCCGAGGCGGGGGCCGCAGGCAAACCGGTCACCATCGTCTCAAGCAACATCACCCCGGGGCTGGCCATCACGGCCCAGGCCTTTGGTGCAGCGGCCACCTCGCTGGGGCTCAAGCCCACCATCCAGTCGGTCTCGCCCGACAAGTTCACCAACCTGTTCAGCGATCCCGCGGCCCGCAAGGGCGTGGACTTGTTCACCACCAGCTGGTACCTGTCCATCACCGACCCGCTGGACATGTACGGCGTGCTGCGGACCGGCGATTTCAGCAACTACGGCAACTGGTCCAATAAGGACTTTGACACCACTGTGAGCAGCGCCCTGGAGACCATGGACGTCAACGCTCGCGCGGCAAAGAGCGTCGAGGCGCAAAAGATCGCCAACGCCGAACTGCCGTGGCTGCCGCTCTACGAAACGCCCAACAACGTCTGGCTTGGCAACAAGATCACCGGCCTCTCGCCGTCGATCAACTTCCTGTACTTCCCGTGGGCCGCCACGGTGGGAGCCAAATAGTGGCCGGCGGTGGCCTGGCCCGGATGGTTTTCGGGAAGATTGCCGGACTGGTGCTGACGGTGCTCGCGGCGTCGGTCCTGGTCTTCTTCTCGATGTACCTGGTGCCTGGGGACCCGCTCACATTCCTCATGCGGGGGCGCAGCCCCAGTCCGGAAGCGATCAAGGCAGTCAGCGAACAGTACGGGCTCAACAAGCCCGTTGTTGTCCAGTACTTCGACTGGCTCCTGAACATGCTGCATGGGGATTTCGGCCGGTCGTTCCAGTACCGCGAAAATGTCAGCACGCTGCTGGCCTCCCGGGCCGGATCCACGTTCTGGCTCGTGGTCATCTCCGGCGTGGTCATCGGCGTCGTTGGCCTGGCGGCCGGCATCGTGGCCGCGCTGAACCGCGGGAAAATCGCCGACAAGGCCATCCTGATCGGTGCCACGGGCCTGGCCGCCATCCCGTCTTTTGTGGGGGCCATCGTCCTGACCGCCGTGTTTTCCGTGCAGTTGGGTTGGTTCCCGTCCTTTGGCAGCGGCCAGGGGGCGCTCGATACGATTTACCATCTGGCGTTGCCCGCCATGGCCCTGGCGCTGACGTTCATCGCCCTGGTTGCGCGGGTGACCCGCTCCTCCATGGTGGAGCAGTTGGCGCTGGAACACGTTGAAGTGGCCACCAGCCGCGGCATGAGCCGCGTCCGCGTGGTGATGCGGCATGTCCTGCGCAACGCCCTTAACCCGATCCTGACGATTAGCGGCATGCTGGTGGCCGGGCTGCTGGTGGCAAGTTCCATTGTCGAGGCGGCCTTCGGGCTCTCCGGCATGGGCTCGCTGTTGGTGCAGTCGGTGGACAGGATGGACTTTCCCGTGGTGCAGGCCATTGTGCTGATCATCGTCACGCTGTTTGTGCTGTCCAACACGGTGGTCGACATCCTCGCTTCCATGCTGGATCCGCGCACCGCTGCCGGGGCGGCGGCACGATGAGCGCCCCGACACAACTCCGCGAGGTGAAGGCGGCCAATCGACTGCTCAAGGCCGGCAAGCGCGGCAACAAGCTGTTCATCGCCTCGCTCGCCGTGCTGGGTGTCGTTGTCCTGGCCGCCGTGTTCGCACCGTTGGTGGCACCCTACGATCCCGACGCACTGGACTTGTTCAACGTCCTCTCCGGCCCCACCCCCGCCCACTGGCTGGGCACGGATGCGGCCGGCCGGGACACCCTGAGCCGGTTGATCTTCGGCGCCCGGACGTCCATGCTGGGGCCTTTGATAGTCGTCATCGGATCCACCGTCCTGGGCATTGCCCTGGGTATGGCGTCCGGCTGGTTTGGCGGATTCGTCGACTCGGTGCTGAGCCGGATTTTCGACCTCGTCTTCGCGTTCCCGTCCCTGCTGCTGGCCATGCTGGCCGTGACGCTGTTCGGCAAGGGCCTCATTGCACCTGCCGCGGCCATGACCATCGCCTACACGCCCTATGTGGCACGGCAGGTCCGCCAGCTGGTCGCCGCCGAGAAGGCAAAACCGTATGTGACGGCCTACGGGGTGCAGGGCTTCTCCACTCCGTGGGTGGCGCTTGGCCGCGTATTGCCCAACATCGTGCCCAGTGTAGGGGCGCAGTCGGCACTGAACTTTGGCTACGTGTTGTCCGAACAGGCGGCCTTGTCTTTCCTGGGCCTGGGCGTGCAACCACCCCTGTCCGACTGGGGTTCCATGATCAATGAAAGCGCCGCCGGACTCATGAGCGGGCAGTTCCTGCCGGCAATCGTGCCCTCCGTCGCTGTTGTGGTCGTGGTGGTTGCCGTGAACATCTTCGGGGAAGAACTCTCCGACCGAATCGGCGGGAAGTTGCCCTCATGACGTTGCTGCAGATCAAGGACCTGGTATTGGACCTCCCCAACGGCACCCGGCTGCTGAACGGGGTCACGATCACCGTGGAGGCAGGCGAAACCGTTGCGCTCGTGGGCGAGTCCGGTTCCGGCAAGTCGCTCACATCCCGCACGGTGCTGGGCCTGCTGCCCACAGGGGCCCGCACCACCGGCACCGTCATGTTGGACGGGACTGACATGCTCACCGCGTCCAAGACGCAAACACTCACGATGCGCCGGAACACGGTGTCGATGGTGTTCCAGGATCCGCGTTCGGGCATCAACCCTGTGCGGACAGTGGGCGACTACCTGACCGAATCATTGCGCGCCTGCCACGGCTGGCCGGCCGCCAAGGCCAATGAACGCGCGCTTTCGCTGTTGAAATCGGTGGGCATGCCGCGCCCGGAGGCCCACCTGCGCCAGTACCCGCACGAGTTCTCCGGAGGCATGCTCCAGCGCGTCATGATTGCCGGGGCGATGACCACCTCCCCGGCCCTGCTGGTGTGCGACGAACCGACGTCGGCCCTGGACGTGACCACCCAGGCGGAGATCGTGGCCGTGCTCAAGCGGCAGCAGGCCGAGTTCAACACCGGCATGCTGTTCATCACCCACGACCTGAACCTGGCCGCGGCCATGTGCGACCGGGTCTATGTCATCCATGCCGGGGAGATTGTCGAGCAAGGGCCGGCGGAGGAGATCTTCGCCAATCCCCAGCATCCGTACAGCAAGAAGCTGGTGGCCGCCACGCCCCGCCTGACGGACGACGACGGCCTGGCATCTGCCGTGGCTGCGTCGCCGGCCGCCGGGGTCACCGGGGCGGCGTCCGTTGCGGTGGGAACGCCCGTGGCGACGGCAGACGCCGTCGTGGTTACCTCGCTGCGCAAAAGCTACCGGACCCGCGGGGGCGACACCGTCCAGGCCGTGAACGACGTGTCGTTCTCGGTGCCCAAGGGCGGTTCGCTGGCCTTGGTGGGCGAATCGGGCTCCGGGAAGTCGACGCTGGCGCGCATGTTGGTGGGGCTGGAGGCACCGGATTCCGGGCAGATCCTGATCAACGGGGTGCCGCGGCCGTCCGGGCGGCTGTCCCGCACGGCCCGGCTGGCCCGGGCACGGACAGCGCAGATCGTGTTCCAGGACCCGTACCTGTCGCTGGATCCGCGCATCCCGGCCGGAAAGGCGATCGAGGACGCCCTGAACCTCCACACCGGGCTCGACACCACTGCGGCAAGGAAACAGGTGCTGACGCTATTGGACCAGGTAGGCCTGCCCGAGGCTGCGGGCCAGGCGCGGCCGCGCACGCTCTCGGGCGGGCAGCGCCAGCGCGTCGCCATTGCGCGGGCGCTGGCGGTTGGCCCGGAAATCCTGGTGCTGGATGAGGCAACCAGCGCCCTGGACGTTTCGGTGCAGAGCCAGGTCTTGGACTTGATTGATGCAATCCGCGCCGAGCGGGGCCTGACCATCGTCTTTGTCAGCCATGACCTGGCCGTCGTGCGCAGGGTCTGTGAGGTTTCGGTCGTGCTGCAGGCCGGCGCGGCAGTCGAGGCCGGGAACACCCGGAGCCTGCTCGATGACCCGCAACACCCGTACACGCGCCTGCTCGTCGATTCCATTCCCCGCCCGGAATGGAAGCTTGCCACGGTGGAATAACCGGCGAGCAGTTTCATTGTGCGCATAAGGGAAGGGC
>JBAUMA010000166.1:0-1841 GCA_049578485.1 Specibacter sp. | reverse complement strand
GTGGTGCTCGCCTACGACACCGGGCTGGTGGAACCGGGCGGGTAGCGACCGGTCACGGCCGTGCCAAAAGAGACGGCGTTCGCGGTTAAGGACGGCGTTCTAACGCCAGCTTTAACCGCGAACGCCGTCTCTTTTCGAGAGATGGTGTTCAGCGCCGAGTGCTTATGCCGGCGGCTGCATGATCTTGAACATGGCGCCGGTGGGGTCGGTCAGCCCGGCCAAGCGTCCAAACGGTGTGTCTTCGGCCGGCTGGATGACGGTGGCACCCAGGGAAAGGGCCGTGGCGACGGCCGCGTCGGTGTCCTCCACCTGGAAGTAGACCTGCCAGTTGGACGGGACCTGCTCCGGCAGGGCGTTGGCGGCGTCCATGATGCCGGCCAGGGCTGCGGGGCCCTCGCCCAGAGTGGTGTATTTGAAATCCGGAGTATCGGCCATGACCGAGGTGTCCCAGCCAAAGACATCCTCGTAGAACTTGACGGCGGCCGGGTAGTTCTTGCTCCACAGCTCGTGCCAGTTGGCGGCACCCGTGACGGCGTGGGCCTGGAAGCCGGTGTGGCCGCCAAATTCCCACACACCCACGGAAGCGCCGCCGGGATCGCCCAGCATCGCCATCTTGCCCTGCTCGGGAACGTCCATCGGCGCCATGTAAGTGACCGCGCCGGCTTTCGTTGCCGCTGCAACCGTGGCATCGATGTCGTCGACGCGCAGGTACGTGGACCACATGTCGGGGTATCCGGCGTCGTCCTGGTCGCTCTTCATCATGCCGGCCACGGACTGTCCGTCCTTGAAGGCCATGGTGTAGCCGCCGTACTTCTCGGCGTCTCCGACCTCATACGTCCAGCCGAAGAGCGCCGTATAGAACTCTTGGGCCTTGGCCGGATCCGAGGTCATCAAGTCAATCCAGCAAGGTGCGCCGGCCGGAATCTCCGCAGTACTCATCGATACTCCTAAAGGGCGGGAAAAGGGGGAACAATCCACGAGCATATGCCCGCGCCCGCCACCCCACAAGGGCAACGGGCGCGTGCATGCTGGGAGTTTCCCCAGTGTTTGCTTTGGGGCCGGGCGTCAGCGCATGTTAACGAACTGCAGGTCGGCGTCCTCGAACTTGCGCAGCAGGGCCATGACTTCCTGGAGGTCGTCGCGGCTCTTGGAGCTCACGCGCAGCTCGTCGCCCTGGATGGTGGACTTGACGCCCTTGGGGCCTTCGTCGCGGATCAGCTTGTTGATCTTCTTGGCGATGTCCTGGGCGATGCCCTCGACGATCCCGGCTTCCAGGCGGTATTCCTTGCCTGAGGCGTAGGGCTCACCGGCGTCCAAAGACTTCAGGGAAATGCCGCGCTTGATCAGCTTGGATTCGAAAACGTCCATGACGGCCATGACGCGCTCTTCGGAGTTGGCCTTGATCAGGATCTTCTCGCCACTGAAATCGATCTCAGCACCTACACCCTTGAAGTCGTAGCGCTGGACTACTTCCTTCTGGGACTGGTGCAGGGCGTTGGCGACCTCTTGCTTGTCCACCTTGCTGACGACGTCGAACGTTGACTCACTGGCCATGATTCCTCCACTTGCGTAAGTTTCTTTGGTTCTAAGCCTATCGCCCGGACCCGGAGGGCTCACAGTTCGCTCTAAGCATTTGATTGGCGGGATCACATTTGGGGTTGGCATCGTTGGACTTGTTGAGACCACCGCTTCCAGGAGGACCGATGAGTAACGCTGAAAGTTCGACGCCGGCACGCACCACCGCGGCAACCGCACCACTTCCCGAGCCGGCAACCCCGGCCAAGGCGAAGCCGGGTGTGAAGGCGGCCGTGGGATCGGCGGTGGCGGCGGCGACCCTGGCG
>JBAUMA010000165.1:0-1544 GCA_049578485.1 Specibacter sp. | reverse complement strand
GCGTAGGCGAGGTGGGCTATCTGATCACGGGTGTGAAGGATGTGCGCCAGTCCAAGGTGGGCGATACGGTCACTACGTTCCACAAGCCGGCCAAAGAATCCCTGGGCGGTTACCAGGACGCCAAACCGATGGTGTTCTCGGGCCTGTACCCCATGGACGGCACCGACTATCCCGTGCTGCGTGACGCGCTGGAAAAGCTCATGCTCAACGACGCCGCACTCATCTATGAGCCGGAAACCTCCGCCGCGCTGGGCTTTGGTTTCCGCGTGGGCTTCCTGGGGCTTTTGCACCTGGAAATCACCCGTGAACGCCTGGAGCGCGAACACAACCTCGACTTGATCTCCACGGCACCCAACGTGGAGTACGAGGTCACGTTGGAGGACAAGAAGGTCATCCACGTCACGAACCCGAGCGAGTACCCGTCTGGCAAGATCGCCGAAGTGCGCGAGCCGATGGTGTCCGCCACCATCCTGGCACCGAGCGAATTCGTGGGCGCCATCATGGAGCTGTGCCAGTCCCGCCGCGGTATCCTCGGCGGCATGGACTACCTCTCCGAGGACCGTGTCGAGATCCGCTACCGCCTGCCGCTGGCCGAGATCGTGTTCGATTTCTTCGACATTCTCAAATCCAAGACGCGCGGCTACGGCTCCCTCGACTGGAAGGCCGACGGCGACCAGGTCGCCGACCTTGTCAAGGTCGACATCCTGCTCCAGGGTGAGCAAGTCGACGCGTTTAGTGCCATAACCCACCGTGACAAGGCCTACGCCTACGGTGTCATGATGACAGGCAAGCTGCGTGAGCTCATCCCGCGCCAGCAGTTCGAGGTGCCGATCCAGGCCGCCATCGGTGCCCGGATCATCGCCCGTGAAAGCATCCGGGCCATCCGCAAGGATGTCTTGGCCAAGTGCTATGGCGGCGATATTTCCCGTAAGCGAAAGCTGCTGGAAAAGCAGAAGGAAGGCAAGAAGCGCATGAAGATGGTGGGCCGCGTAGAGGTCCCGCAGGAAGCGTTCATTGCCGCACTGACCACCGATGAATCCTCAAAGGACAAGTCGAAAAAGTGACACCCAGCGCATTGCCCCTTGGCGATCCGGCCCCGGCCGACGGCATCCTGCCCGCGCAGGCTGCCGTCGCGGCTTCGGAGCGCAAGTTCAGCCTTTACACGCACATCCCGTTTTGCGCCGTGCGGTGCGGCTACTGCGACTTCAACACCTACACGGCCACCGAGCTTGGCGGCGGAGCCTCCCAGGACGCATACGCGGACACAGCAGTGCGGGAGGTTCAGTTTGCCGCCCGGGCGTTGGAGGCATCCGGTGTCCCGGCCCGGCCGTTGAGCACCGTGTTCTTTGGAGGCGGCACGCCAACGCTGCTGCCCGCCGGTGACCTGACCGCTATCCTGGGTGCCGCCGTCGAACAATGGGGCATCCTGGACGGTGCCGAAGTCACCACTGAGGCCAACCCGGATTCTGTGACCCGTGAATCCCTGCAGGAGCTGCGCGACGGCGGATTCACCCGTGTTTCCTTTGGCATGCAGTCGGCAGTGC
>JBAUMA010000164.1:0-5428 GCA_049578485.1 Specibacter sp. | reverse complement strand
CCGCTAGAACGTGAAGTTCAGGATGCTGACCGTGCCGGAGTTTAGCTCGACGGTTATGGTTTGTGCGCCCGCCTTGAATCCGGGAATACGTGCCTGCTTGGCCTGCGCAACGCCGGATGACTCTTGGCCATCGATGCGAGTCTCGCCCTCCCCATCAAGGGTGGGGCCGCTCATTTGGGACATGGTTCCCGTGGCGGCCTGCGCCGGCAGGGTCAGCGTGATCTTGGCGCGAGCCTGCTTGGCGGGGTCGTTCTGATTGACCACCATCAGGCCCATGGTACCGTCCGCACGCTTGACCGGGTAGGCGTAAATGTTCTCGCTCCCGGTCACCTCCGAACGCAGGAAATCGCCGGATCCAAGCTTGTTGACCATCATGATGCCGTAGTACTCCGGACGCATGGTCATCTGGCCGGTGGGATTGCCCACGGTGCCGGTGTCGCACAGGGGGGACATCGGGGCGCCGCCCTTGCAGGCTTCCAGGCCGCCATGGAAGTTGAGCATCGTAACGCCGGCGCTGGCCGACAGCATGGCATAGTTGGCGGCCCACAACCCCGAAGCATGGTTCTTGGTGACGGCGCTGGAACCGGGGCAGGAGGAGGCATTCGTTTCCGTGTTCCATGCGGCCAGCTTCGCCGAATCGGCCAATTTCACGGCGGCCTCGGCGTACTTCAGTGATGCGTCGGACCGGTCACGGGACAACATGTTGGCAATGGATCGGGCCTGAGGGTCCGTCGCAGGATCGGCGTCACACTTCGACACCGGGTAGTTGTGGTAGCTCAGGGCCTCCAGGTTGGGGACGCCCGCAGCCACATATTGTTTCCACCAAGCCTCGGTGTAAACGTCTGGCCCGGCAATCTTTACCTCGGGGACTGCGTCCTTGACGGCCTGTGCCACCGGCAGGGTTTCCTCAATGTACTTGTCAAATGACCACGGCTGGTCACGCAGGGTCCTGTACGTGTAGTCGCTGGCCCCCCAGCCGTTCGGCTCGTTGCCCAGGCTCATCCCCACCAGCCTGTTGCCGAAGATCTTGTGGGCCCACTTGGCGAAGTCCGCCGTCCGGGCGGCGTCGAGGTGGCCAAGGTTGGCCGTCAGCAAGATGCGTGCGTTGCCGGCCACCAGGAGCCGGTTGACGTTTTCCAGCACGGCAGGGGTCACCTTGACGATTTTGCGAACGTCGCCCGGGTAGGCCGGAACAACTTTCCAATCCGGGATGGGCTCGTCGGTGGAGGTCCAGAAGAAGCGACGGTCCGCAGCCTGTCCGCCGAAGCGAATCACGGGGTCCCCGGACATCTTCAGGATTTCCGCCAGGTTCGACTGGTCCGGGTTCATCTGCATGTCGACCATGTGGTCGGTGTCCAGGGACAAGCCGGCAAGCCCCTCCGGCATGACCCTGCCCGTCTTGTCGGCGCCGACCTTGATGCTGGCCTTCACCGGCTCAGTGGCTGTTGCGGCTACGGGGGCTTGGACATAGTCCGCCCTATTGAACGCGGGGAACTTCTCCGGCGTTGCCAGCGTCGAGATGACGACGGGAGGCTGCGTGGTTTCCTGCGCCGCCGGCCGGGTCATTTCCTGGAGCAACGGCATTCCTGCGACAACCAGTGACACCGCTGCTGTGGCGACAACCGCCCCTGCCGCGCCTGCGGCGATCATCCGCCTGCGGGGGAGCGACCCCTGCCCGGCCCTCTTCATCCGCCGGGCCTGACCTGTAGGCCTGGGCTCGCCGGGAGACGTGGGGGACTTGCGGAACGGTGTCATTGAGGCTCCAGAAATGCAGGGAAAATGGGCGGACCACCCAAACTGGGGTCGGGTATGAGTCTACCGGGGCTTCGGGGCTCCCTTGCCCGGGAATGTCAACGGCGCCCGGCATTTTTCTGCCATCTTCGCAAGCACGCTGGTACATTGTGCGGATGGGTCCCACCACAGGGAAGACCGCCGAGACCTACTATGCCCGGAGGAGATGACGCGTGACGAGTCCTGAACTGCCCGCCTGGCCCCCGAGCGACGGCGACTACCGCCGCTCGGAGGTGACCGCCGTCGTCGGAAGATGCGACGCACTGTGGGAGCGGGCCGCCGGGGACATCCTGCGCTGGAAAGTGAAGACGGCCAGCGGCTTTTCCGTCGATTCAACGGCTCCCATGTCGGCCGGGGACCGCGTGCTGGTCACGGTGCGCGCGTTGGGGATGACCGTGGTCGAACCGGTGGAAGTGGTCAGCGTTGTCCGGGAGCCGGACCGCGTGGGATTCTCCTACCGCACCCTGCCCGGCCATCCCGTCAGCGGCGAGGAGGCGTTTGTGGTCCACCGCCATAGCGGCCAGGTGATCCTGACCATTCGATCCCTCACCCGGGCGGCACCGCAGCAACCGTGGCGCGCCCTTTATCCGCTGCTTCGCGTTGCACAACTGGTGGTGCGCAGGCGGTACCTGCGGGCGCTGCGCTGAATGAACCAGGCCAGGGAACTGTACGTTCTCAAGGCAAGCCAAGTGCCGGCATACGGTCTACGCTAAGAATGAGCCGATAGCCTGCTCATGAAACGGTCGCCCGGGGCAACCCGCCCGATCGTTTCAACAGCCACAATTTCATATCTTGGCCGTTGGGTTTGCTCCCGTTTCAGGATCGGCGGGTTGGCCGCTTCGACCGTAAGTTCTTCGTTGAAACGGACCGTGTCATGGACCTTTTTCTAGCTTATCTGCCCTTGATCGTCATCATCGTGGTGCTCATCGCCGTGGTGGTCGTGGCCCGCGTGGCGGTGAAGATGGTCTGGCAGGTGGCCGAACCCAACGAGGCCCTGATCATCTCGGGCCTCTCCCGCGGCAAACCCGCCACCTCCGACGGCATGGACTTTAGGATCGTCACCGGCAAGGGCGCGTTTGTGATCCCCGGCCTGCAAACCGTCAGGGCCCTGTCGCTGACGTTGAACGAGACCGAACTGCAGGTCAACTGCGTCACCTCCCAGGGCATCCAGGTGGTGGTCCAGGGCGTGGTGATCTTCAAGATCGGCGATTCCACCCCGTTCATTGCCAACGCGGCGCGGCGCTTCCTGGGGCAGCAGGCGAAGATGGAAAGCCAGGTGTACAACGTCTTTGAGGGCCACCTGCGCTCCATCATCGGCAGCATGACGGTCGAGGAAATCATCCGCGAACGCGACAAGCTGGCCTCCCAGGTCCGCAGCGCCAGCGGCATTGAAATGGAAAAGCTGGGACTCGTGGTGGACTCCCTGCAGATCAAGGACCTTGAAGACCCCACCGGATACATTCAAAACCTGGCCAAGCCGCACATTGCCCAGGTGGTCATGGAGGCCCGCGTGGCCGAGGCCACCAGGAACCGCGAAGCCGCCGAAAAGGAAGCCGAGGCTGCCGCGCTGATTGCCGACGCCCAAAGCATTTCCTCCATCAGGCAGTCCGCAGCCCAGGCCAACGCCGAGACGGCCAGGGCCAATGCCGCCCAGGCCGGGCCGTTGGCCGATGCCACAGCGCACCAGCAAGTGGTGGTCCAGGAGACGGAAGTGGCGAAGCTGGAAGCCGACCGCGAGGAGCAAAAACTCCAAACCTCCGTCCGTAAGCCGGCCGATGCCCGGGCCTACGCCCAACGCACCGAGGCCGAAGCCCAAAAAGCTGCCGACATCAGCGCCGCCGAGGCCCGCGCCCGGAAGACGGAGCTGGAGGCACAGGCCAATGCGACGGCCGCGGCAGCCACGGCCGGTGCCACCCGGATCACCGGTGAGGCCGAGGCTGCGGCGACGAAGGCTCGCGGGGAGGCAGCAGCGTCGGCCATCAAGGCCAAGGCCCTCGCCGAGGCGGACGGCATCAAGGCCCGCGCCGAGGCATTGGGCACCAACCAGGAAGCCGTCATCTCCCAGCAACTGGCCGAGAACATGCCGGCCATCGTGGCGGCCGCAGCCGAACCCTTCGCCCACGTGGGCCAGATGACGGTGCTCAACGGCGGCACCGGCGTCAACGAGATGGTGGGCGGCATCCTGGCCCAGGTGGGCAGCTACCTGCCCGCACTGACGGAATCGCTCAAGAAGGGCGCGGAGCCCCGCCGCGATCCGGAGCCACCCCGTGCGCCGTGACCTTGACAGGTCCCTGACAGGCAAGATTGGCAGGGTCTCCGGGATGGTCGGCCCCGGCACCGTTGGCGAGGTGATGATCGCGTTCCAGGGTGGCACCAGCGCGTTCCACGCCCACCCTTACGACGAGATCTCCGTCTACCCCGTCGGGGACAGGGTCCTGGTCATGTATTTTGAACCGCCGCAGACGGTCTTTGTGGAGCCGTTGCCGGAATTTCTCCGCCACGACGGCGCGTAGCGGCCCGGCGGGACTTGCCACCAAGGCGGCGGGCCGGCGTTTTTTGTAGGCGACGTAAAGGAGGCGCCTAAGGCCGTCCGCGGCCGTGGCGGCGGATAGTCGCCGGAAAAATGCCGGATCGTCGCCGGCGGGCACGGCTACCCGGCCAGCTCGTCCAACTCCACGCCGCTGAGCACGGTGGCCGGGTGTGGACCGCGTGCCAGCAGGGCCGCCGACCATTCGGAAGGCCACGCCTCGGCACGGCCCAACAAGATGATGTTGCCCGGGTACCGCCGTGTGAACAGGTTCGTGGTGCCGTACGCGGCCACACCGTTCATGGCCTCACGCAAGGCTGTGGTCTGGCTGCGCACCAGCGTGAAGCCGGGCTCATCTCCCACATTGACGGCCAGCAGGCCGCCCGGCGCCAGCACAGCCGCGGCCTCACGGTAAAACTCGGTGCAGGCCAGGTGGGCCGGCGCATCCGGTCCGCTGAAAATGTCCAGGATAACGACGTCGAACATCAGTCCCGCGGGCAGCTCACCCAACGCTGCGCGGGCGTCGCCCACGTGGCTGCTCAGCTCGGTGCCGTCGGGCAGCGGCAGGTGCTCCAACACGAAGTCCAGGAGTTCACGCTCCAGCTCCACGGCGTGCTGGATTGATCCGGGCCGGGTGGCCTGGATGTAGCGGGCCAGGGTCAGGGCGCCGGCACCCAGATGGAGGGCAGTGATGGGTTCACCGGCCGGCTTGACGAGGTCCACGGCGTTGGCGATCCTGCGCAGGTATTCGTAAAACACCTCCTCCGGATGGGCCAGGTTGACCTGGGACTGCTCGGCGTTGTCGATGCTGAGCACGAACGCGTCCTCATGCCATGGGTCCTTCTCGATCGTGGCGTGGACGCCGCTGGTGCGCAGGAAACGGCTGGCAAGCGCCATTAGAGCTTGTCCTTGAGCGTGGCGAGCCGTTCGGCGGCCTGTTCCAGGAGCGATTCCTTCTTGCAGAAGGCAAACCTCAGCAGCGAGCGGGTGCGGTGGGCGCCTTCGGGGTGACAGAAGACCGGGACGGGGATGGCTGCCACGCCGATCAGTTCCGGAAGGCGGCGGGCCAGTGCGGTGGCGTCGGTTATTCCCAGGGTGGAGGTGTCGGCG
>JBAUMA010000163.1:0-3307 GCA_049578485.1 Specibacter sp. | reverse complement strand
GGGTACCTCCACTGCTCCACTGGAGCGCAGCTCCAGGCCCGTCCACTCCCGCCACTGGGACAGCGTTCCCGGGATAGTCATCGCCACCGGGCACACCTTGATCACCACCCCACCCAGGCGGACATGTGTTCTCAGCCATGGATCAAACGGGAGCCCGTCCGGGCCGAGGCGGGCAACATAGTCCGTCATGGCCTCATGCGGAAAAGCAGCCTTTCCCGTTGGCCGGATTGGCCCGAGAAGGTCCCGGTACCCCATGCTTGCCGCATTTTCCCTGGCGGCAAGTAAGAGCTTGCTGCTCAGCCCCCGCCCGGCGTGCTCCGGAGGAATGAAAGCTTCAATCAATGACGCCGTCTGGCATTCAGCCCCAGCCAGAGCCTGCGTGAACGCCCTTTCCAGCACGGCATCCCAGCCACGGTCTGGAAGGTCATTTACGGATCGATCCCACACCATCGGGACGCTATGGACCTTCCCGACCACTTTTGAATGTTCGTCAAGGGCCACCAATTGAAGTTCGGGGAAGGCCGCCACCAACTGCCCGTAGTAGAGGTTGGCGACGGGATCCTGGCGCATGAACACTGGCCAGGTGTTGGGCAGGGACCACATTTCATCAGTCAAATCGGGGCGTTGGGCTAGCGTGACCACAGTCAGTTCCATCCCCCGACTCTATTGCTCAACGAGGAGACAATCCGGGAACTTAAGCCCTGAATCCTATGGCTCACAGAAGATTGCGCGGTAAGGGTTCCGCTGTGGACAGCACTATTGATCTCGGAGTGGGCGTTGAGCTGGTTGGTTCCACGACCCGGAGTCGGGCCGGCTTGCGAGACGGTCGTCGGAGTCCGTTCTGATTGCGCAGCCAAGATAAATCCGACTGCTCCCAGAGAACTAACCTTGGGAGCGCATACAGCGGGGGCTACGCTGCCGAACGTGTCATGGGAACGTGGGGAATCCCGTCTTCAAAGAAGATCTCACCCGAGCGGGTAAAGCCGAACGCCTCATACCAGCGCTCAAGTGGTTGCTGGGCGTCCAGAACAATCGTGTCGCCAGCACATTGGCCAACTGCCCGCCGCATCAGCTCTGCGGCAAGACCTTGCCCTCGTGCAGTGGACGCGGTGGCCACGCGCCCAATACGCCAGCCATCCACTTCGGCCAGTACCCTCAATGTGGCAAGGACTCCATCGCCGTCCTCAGCCCAGAACATGCGGGCGTCCGGCTCAACATCCCTGCCGTCCAGCTCCTCATACGCCGCGCCCTGTTCAACGACAAAGACATCAGTTCGCAGCTTCAACACCGAATACAATCTCAGGGAATCCATTTCGGCCACACTGGACTCTTGGAATCTAACAGTCATCGTCCACCCCTCGGCCCCTTCAAGGGCCACCAGCAGTTATTTCCAGGCTCTAATTCCTGTGGAAGGCAGCCCCCAGGAAAGGATGCGGCAGCCTATTGACGGCATCGTCGGGCGACGAGCCAATCCAGATCACAGTCTATCTACCCCCGGATCACAGCATTTCGGGAACCCCCACAGCGAACCTTAACGTTGAGATTGACCTTGCCCCTGAGGGCAAGGTTTATGGTGATCTTTGGAGGTCGAAAATGCGTATTGGCGAGTTGGCGGAACGCGCAGGGGTATCAATTAAGGCAGTTCGCTATTACGAACAGTTGGGGCTTGTTGACCCCGAACGCCTCTTGAATGGATATCGGGACTACTCGGATCACGACCTGCGTGTCGTCAGCGAAGTTCGGGACTTGGCAAGCGTCGGAATCAATCCGTCGCGTGCAGCCCCGTTCATCCAGTGCATCAACGCCGGCCACCAGCACGGCGACGAATGCCCAGCCTCTCTAGCCACTTACCGGGACAGCATTGCAGAGTTGGATAGCACGATCGCGTCCCTGACCTCACGGCGCGCCCATCTGGTCGCGAGGCTCCAGCAGGGCGCATCCCGCACACCTAGAATCGAGAGCACACCCATGAATGATCACTACATGGCGCTGCCAGACAACCTCCCCGTTCCCGTCAACGACGGTGCAGCCACCCACCTGGTCGGGGCGTCCATGCCCGCGCTCTCGCTTCCCGCGACCGACAGCCGTCAAGTGAATCTGGCAAGGCTCGGTGAAGGGCGCAGCATCATCTACTTTTATCCCCTGACCGGCGTACCAGGCACCGACCTGCCCGAAGGATGGGAATCCATTCCAGGAGCACGTGGATGCACCACGGAGGCTTGCGACTTCCGCGACCACTACACCGAGCTGCGAGAAGCAGGCGTCACGAATGTGTTGGGACATCCAGCCAAAACTTGGACTACCAAAGTGAGGTTGTCGACCGCCTCCGCTTGCCATTCCCGATGCTGTCCGACCCAACATTTGAACTTGCCAAGGCCTTGGGTCTGCCGACGTTTGGAGCCTCTGGCCATGACAGGCTCTACACTCGACTGACTTTGGTTGTGAAGAACAATGCCATCGAGCATGTCTTCTACCCAATATTCCCGCCCAACACCCACGCACAACAGGTGCTGGATTGGTTGAAATCCTAAGTACCCAATTGTTCTGCCGCCTCGTTCCAAGGCTGCCCTTCGCAGGCCTGTGCGCGGCGAATAATATTGGCGTGAATGCGTTGCCAATCGAAACCGGTCACGATGAGGTGGTGGCGGCCAACCCAAATGCTGTCGCGGCCAACCTGTTCGGCAATCCAATCCGGGCTACAAACAGTAATGTCGCAAGACTCACCCCCCGGGGCCCCACTCCCGCTCTGCCACAAGGGCGAAGGGACAGACTGCAGAATGCAGCCTGTCCCTTCGCGATTGGTTGGGTACGACGGGCTCATTGCCACAAGGAACTGTTTCTTGTGAAGTGGGTGCTTACCCCCGGCGGAGACGGTCCCGGCAATTTGTGCCCGTCCGTCGTGATCAGGACGAGGTTGGCGGTGCCAACATCCTCCGTGATTTGCTGCGGGTTCCGCGGATGGAAACGAGGCTCATCCGCGGTTCGAGGGCCAGCCTGGCAATGGTGCAGCCATTGGGCTCGGCCACGTCACTCAGCAGCCGTGTCCCTTCGAGATGCTACCCAAAACTGCCGGGTTGCTATCGGGATCCGTGCTTTTCACCTGGCTCCGCTGCACTGAACGGGCTGGCCCATAGCAACTGATTTCTGGGCCGCTGTGACAATCTTGAGGGTCCGCAGGCCACCATCTCCGTCGGGTTGCGGGACCCGGCCCTCGGCGACGGATGAAATGAACTCGCCCAGCATGAGGCAGTCCAAATCGACACCATAGGGGAACCAGGTGGCCCCTTGCGTGTCAAAGCCGCCGATG